>NZ_CAXFCL010000110.1:0-2639 GCF_964000955.1 uncultured Abyssibacter sp. | reverse complement strand
CTGACGGCGCGCCACGCCGCGCCATGGTCCGCGCGTTCGGCCGCTTGCCCGGCGCCAGTTGTTCGTCGCGAATCACCAGCACCACGCGCCGGTTGCGCTGGCGGCCGCGCACCGTGTCGTTGCCGGCGATCGGCTGAAATTCCCCGTAGCCCTGCACACTTAGCCGCGTGGCGGCGACACCTGCATCGGTCAGCACCCGCAGCACGCTGACGGCGCGGGCCGCGGACAGCTCCCAATTCGACGGAAACCGGCGGGTGTGGATCGGCTCGTTGTCGGTATGCCCCTCGATGATCACGTGGTTGGGGGACGGCGTCAGAATCCCGGCGATGTGGCGGATCAGTGACCCCGCATCCGACGAAATCTCGGCGGCGCCGCTGGCGAACAGCAGGTCGGCGTCCAGTTCAACCTCCAGCCCCTTGCTGCTGCGGCTGACGTAGACCTGCTCGGCGAAGATGCGCCGGCGCAGATCGCGAACCAGCGATTCCTCGACCAGGTCCAGGGTGGTGATGCCATCGTCGTCAGGCGACGGACGCGGCGGGGGTTCGGCCTCGGCGGAACGGGCGAAGGTCGGCGCGTCGAGTGCGGCAGGGGTCTCGCGCAGATGCTGACCCGCGTTGAGCGGTTCGCCGATCGGGATCGGCCTGATGGTTTTCGGTGCGCCGGAAAACGCGGCGTTCAGGGCATCCGACAACACCCGATACTTGCCTTCGTTGGCCGTGGACGTGGCGTACATGACGACGAAAAAGGCCAGCAGCAAGGTGACCAGATCACCGTAGGGAATCGCCCAGCGCTCGGTATGTGCCGGTTCCTCCAGGTGGTTGCGACGCCGGGCCATCGCGGGCTACCGGAAGCCCTGCAACCGGACCTGGATGCTGTTGGGATGCTCTCCGTCGGCGATCGCGACCAGACCCTCGATCATCAGTTCGCGTTCACGGCTCTGACCGGCGATGGTCGCCTTGAGCTTGGCCGCCATCGGCAGGAACAGCAGATTGGCCAGGCCGATGCCATAAACCGTGGCCACGAAGGCGGCGGCAATGCCCGCGCCCAGCTTGTCGGGGTCGGCCAGGTTCTGCATGACCGCCATCAGGCCCATGACCGCGCCGATGATGCCCATGGTGGGCGCATAGGTGCCCATGCCCTCGAACACCTTGGCGGCCGCGGCGTCGCGCGCTTCCAGCGTATCCAGCTCCACATCCAGCGCCGCGCGAATCTGTGCCGGCTCGACGCCATCGACGAGCATCTGCAACCCTCGTCGGGTGAACGAGTCACTGACTGAATGCAGCGTCGACTCCAGCCCAAGCAGGCCGTGTTGCCGGGTGCGCCGCGACCACTGGACCACCGTGTCGATCTGGCCATCCCAGTCAATCACCGGTGGCCGGAATACCCATCGCGCCATCCGCAGGGCACGACGGAACGTAGGCCCTGGCGTCTGGACGAGAATCGCGGCGACTGTGCCGACGATCACGATGACGAACGCCGCGGGGCTGACCAGCGCGGCGACACCGCTGCCCTTGAGCGAGCTGCCTCCGAAGATCGCGCCAAGCGCCAACAGCAGCCCTGCAATGCTCAGCTTGTCCATGTCGTTGGCCTCGGGAATCGTTGCGTCGACTGCGTTCGGGCCTGGCTGCGCCCGTCGCTCGACTTCGTTTGGGTTGTCGGCCCTGCCGCCGGATTCTTGAACGGGGCAACGGGTTTTCCGCAGGTGTCACCGGCGCTGGACGAACGGCACGCGGATGTCCCACAACCGTCATGTCCACGCAGTACGGTCGCCTCCCGGAGCGTTGTGCGCTCAACGAAACACCGGGCCGCACCCTGGCGTTGGCGCGGCTTATCCGCTGGTTCCGGGCAGATCGCAGTCGTGGCGGAGGACACCGCATGCGGATCACGCGAATCAACACGTTCATGGCCGCCGAAGGCATGGGAGATCAGTTGCGATCGGCGCTGCTGGCCATCACCCCGCTGCTACGCAAGGCCGACGGCTGCGCCGGCTGCCGGGTGGTACGGAATCTGGAGCGCCCCGACGAACTGCTGCTGGTCGAGCGCTGGACCTCCGCCGCCGCGCAGGCCGCCTCGGCCCGGCGGATTCCGCCGGAAAAGATCGCCGAACTCGTACCGCTGCTCGCCGGCCCGCCACAGGGGCAGTTCTACCGTGAATAGGCGGGAAGGCTAGAACAGCTCCAGATCGATGTCCTGCTCCGCGCTGGCGGCCACGGCCGGGCGCGGTATGGCGGTAACGGTGGACGCGTAGGCCGGCGAGACCTGATTCAGCAGGCCCGGCAGGTCGAGCACCAAAGCGATGCCGCCGTCACCAGTGACACTGGCGCCGGCGATACCGGCCAGGCCGCCCATCATCTTGCCGAGCGGCTTGACCACGATTTCCTCGCGGCCCGGCACATCGTCGACCAGCAGCGCGCGGCGTTCGCGACCCACGTCGACAACCACGCAGTGCTGCTCCTCGGCGCCCGACGGCCGGCCCACCCAGTGCTCCATGCGGATCAGCGCGATCACGTCCTGATCGCGGCGGATCACCTCGCGGCTGGACATGCATTCCACGCGACTGCTGTCGAAACGGGAGACCTCCTCGATCGCGGTCACCGGGATCGCGAATTCCCGTCCACTGACGGTCACCATCAGCGCCG
>NZ_CAXFCL010000109.1:0-1717 GCF_964000955.1 uncultured Abyssibacter sp. | reverse complement strand
GTCGGCTGGCTGATCTTCGATCGTCCGGATGCTGGGAATGCCATCGACGCGCAAATGTTCGTCGACCTTGAGCATGCGTGGTCCGAACTCGATGCGGACGACACCGTCTCGGTGATCGTGAATACCGGCAACGGCCGCGCCTTCCAGACCGGGCTTGATGTCGTCCAACTGGCTCGAGACCCGGAGGCACTCAGGGCGAGTTCTCGCCAGACGAAGCGTGCGGAGCTGCGCCTCACCGCCTGGCATTGCGGCGTGACAAAGCCGGTGATCGCCGCGGTCAACGGAATCTGCGCCGGTGGCGGACTCCACTTCGTCGCCGACGCCGACATCGTCATCGCATCGAGCAACGCCAAGTTCCTCGACCCCCATGTGTCGGTCGGACAGGTCACCGCCTTCGAGACGATCGGCATGCTGAAGAAAAGTCCGATGGAGTCCATCGCCCGCATGGCCTACCTCGGCCGACATGAACGCATCACTGCGGACCGCGCCCGTCAGCTCGGAATCCTTTCCGAGGTGGTCGAGCCCGAACAGCTCCGGACCAGGGCGCAAGACATCGCCGAGACGATTGCGCAGCATCCCCTTGACCAACTCCGCCAACTTAAACGTCAACTGTGGGCCGCCCTGGAGGTCGCATGAGCAACGATCGCGCCTACATCCACGAGTTCATCGACATTCGCGGCGCCCACCGGGCGAACTACATGCATCACATGGCGGCCAACTGGTCACCGATGGCCCAAGAGGATCGCGGGCAATCGTGCTTCGGCATCTGGGCTGTCGTCGGCACCACCGGGCCGTGGCCACAGGTCTGCAACATCTGGGAAGAACCGGGACTCGATGGGCTGGCTCGATCGCTGACCGGCGAGAACGTCGGGCAGGGGCTGCAAGATCCCAAACTCGAACGGTGGTGGAAGGAAGCGGCCGAGTTTCGGCGCGGCGGCTTCGATCGCGTCCTTCTTCCCGCCCCCTGGAGCCCCACGCTCGAGGATTCCTTGAGCACCGGAATTCGGGCCGAGGTCTGCACGCACGAAATCATCAAGGTCACCCCGGGCACGGCACGCGAGGCGCTGGAGTTCGTGCGATCACATGCCATCGAGGCCTATAAGCCGCACGGCTGGACGCTCGCCGGCGCCTGGTGGACCACGATGCGCGACGAGGACGAAATCGTCGTGTTGTGGGCGCTTCCCGAGGGCTACGCCGCTTGGTCCGCCGGAGAGCATGCTCAGGTCTCGGATCCTGCGGTACGACGTTGGCGGACCGAAATGCGGGCGCTCGCCACCGACTGGCACCGCATCCTGCTCGCCGCCGCACCGCTTTGTCCGTGGCGAACCGGACGTCAACCGCACCGCGACGACCGCATCGACTGGCAGGACCCGTCATGACGGCCGGCGCGATCACCGACCACGCGCTCGCCCGCTTGCGAGCCCGCATCGGGATCACCCAACCCCATCCGCAGCCTCCGTGGTACCGCGACCCCGGCACCGACGCGTTCCGCCACGTGGCCGAGGCCTGCGGTGACGACAACCCACTGTGGTGCGACCCGACCTACGGCCCCACCACACGATGGGGCGAACCGATTGCGCCGCCTCACCTCAATGGCGGCGACACCATGATCGGCGAGAACGAAGTCACGCACCTTGATCCCGACACCAAAGCCCTGCTGAAGGGCGATCCCCTGAAGGGCGCCCACGCCTACTACGCAGGCAGTTTCCGGGAGTGG
>NZ_CAXFCL010000108.1:0-4898 GCF_964000955.1 uncultured Abyssibacter sp. | reverse complement strand
TCCGCGCCGGTGACTCCCTCTGGTCGATCGCACGCAAGCACGATATCCACGTGGCTGACCTGACGCGCTGGAACCGGATGTCGAGCCGTACGGTGATCAAGCCCGGTCAGGCGCTGCTGGTCGCATCGCCGTCACGCACCGAACGCACGGTTTATTACACCGTTCGTTCCGGCGACTCGCTGGGCGGGATCGCACGCAGGTACCGTGTACGGGTCAACGACATCGTCGCGATCAACGATCTGGGTTCGCCCGACTCGCTGCGCCCCGGTCAGCGACTCAAGATTCGTGTCGACGTGGCGGATCATTCGGGCGTGTGATCCCTTACGCGGATTCACACGACTCAGACGAGGAATTCGGATTTAACTTGTTGTTAAACTGTTGCCATCGCCTAGCCCGACGTCCGGGCAGCAGTCTGGGATACACCCAAACCGACGGCTGGAGAAACGCTTGAACCGTATCAAGACGCTGGTCTGTCTGGCTTTGATCAGCCTCACAGGCCTGCCGCCAGGCCCCGCGCACGCCATCGACCAGAAAACCGCGGACGCCCAGCTCGAGACGCTGCGTTCGCTGGACGACCGGATCCGAACCATCAAGGCGGATGCCCTGGATCTGTCCGTTGATCTGGAACTTCTCGAACAGGCCGTGCTTTACCCGGACGGCAACGCCGTCAGCGTGTACCTGTCGGTGGATCTGGCCGCCTTCGTCGTCGAGACGGCGCGCCTGTCCGTCAATGGCGAACAGGCCACGGTCATCGATTACCAGTTCAACGATGCCGTTTCGCTGACCCGCGATGCCGCGCACGAGATGAGCCGACTCGACCTGGCGCCGGGCACGCATACGCTGACCCTGGAGATCTCCGGACGGTATGCCGAGGATTCGGACACCGCCCCGCCCGTGCGTCGCACGCAGTCCTACGACGTCAACCTGAACGGAAGCCCCAAGGCGGTCGAGTTCGTCCTGGAGTGGACCGGACGTCGTCGCGAACCCCGTCTGAACCCGCGCGAATGGGCGAACAACGGGTTCCTGACCGTTGGCAACACCGCCAACACCTCCGGCGAACAGCTCCAGCCGTTGCAGGCGCGCGCGACCCGCTACCTGCGCGAAACCGATCGTCTGTTCACCGCCCTGACCCGCCTGCGGGTCTGGGCCGACGCCCACGGCGCGTCCACCACGCAAAACCCCGATCTGCTGCTGGCGGAAGCGCGCACCCTGGTGGACTTCGGCCTGCCGGCCGCCGCCGAAAGGCAGCTCAACAGCATCCGCGGCGACACGGCCGCGCCGGTCGACGCGCGTAACACCGCGGTGCTCCGGCTCGCGGAACTCGCCTACAACCGCGGTCAGTACCGGGAGATGCTGACGGCGCTGGCGAGGGATCTGGTAGATCCGGTCAGCGACGAGGACCGGATGGCCGCGCATGATCTGCGCGCCCGCGCCCACATGCGCCTGGGTGATTTCGCCAGCGCGCTGGGCGCCTACGACGACGCCCGCCGCATCGACTCCCTGCCGCCCTACATGGCCTACAACCGGGCAATCACGCAGATGAGAACGGGTGCGCTGGACGACGGGCTCGACGGGCTGCGTCGCGTCGGACGCATCGACATCCCCTCCTTCGAGCTGGCCGCGTTGCGCGACAAGGCGAATTTGACGCTGGGCTATCAGTTCCTGAAGCAGGAGCGCTACGACGAGGCGCGAGACGCGTTCCGCCGCATCCGCCTGGAAGGGGAATTCGCCAACAAGGGGCTGCTGGGTTACGGCTGGGCGCTTTACTTCGGTGATGACGACATCAACTCCGATGACGTGCCCACAGCCTATTCCTCGCTGTCGCTGCTGATGCGTCCGGGTCGCGGCAATGCCAGCCTGTTCGAGAAGCTGGGCATCGGCCTCACCGACGAGCAGAAGTCGAACCGGCAGACGGCGAAGCGCCTGGAGCGCGCGCTGGCCCCGTGGTCCGAGCTGCTGGGGCGTGACCCGATGGACCCGGCCGTTCAGGAGGCCTTCGTCGCCGTCCCGCAGGCACTGGGCTCCCTGGGCGCGCACCGCCAGTCCTTGCAGTACTACCTGCGCGCGGCCGAGTTGCTGGAAGAAACCCGCCTGCGGCTGGACAAGGCGGAAAACGCGATCCTGAGCGGTCGCATGGTCGAGACGCTGATCGCCCGTGACCTGGACTCAGAGGCCGGCTGGACCTGGGAGGTTCGCGACCTGCCGAACGCGCCGGAGACCTACTACCTCTACCCGCTGATCGCCAGCACCCACTTCCAGGAAGCGCTGAAGAACTATCGGGACCTGCGCTTCCTCGCGCGTCGCAGCGATGGCTGGCTGCGCGCGATCTCGGCATACGGCAGCCGGCTGGCCGAGGGCGCGCGACCCGCCGATCCCGACCAGACCATCGCGCGGGCGCGGGCCCACAACCGGATTTTCGGTGACGGGGTGCGCCCCGAACTGCGTCTGGAGGAAGGTATCGGCGGCGAGTCCCGGCGCATGGGCTCACAGGCACCACCCCCCGGGCCCTCCCGTGAGTTGAATCTGGATCTGGCGGAACCACCACCAGTCCTCGCGCAGACGCGCAACATGCCCTCGCCGACGCAGCAGATGCAGGACGCCCGCCCGCGCATTTTCGAGCTGAGTGATCGCATCGAAGTGGCATTGATCGAGCAACGTGACCTGCTCGAGACCATGGCTCTGGACGAGTTGAAGGGCCAGCGCCGCCAGGCCGAGCAATTCCTGATCGAGGCCCGCTTCGCCATGGCCCGCATCTTCGACACGCAAGGAGACGGAATCGATGCGCCGTAACCGGCTTGGCCTCCTGTTGATGACCTGCGCCGGCTCACTGCTGGTCAGCGCCTGCGCGTCGAGAATCGACCCGGGCCCATCGATCGCGACGGTCAGCCGCGACCGTCCGGACGAAAGCAAACTGGCGATTCGCCAATCGGAACGCGTCGAGGCCAACCAGGAACTGGCGATCGAGAATTACCGCAAGATCCTGGAACTGGCTCCGGATGGCGCACGTCGGACGGAAGTGATGCGCCGCCTGGCCGACCTGCAGGTGCAGATTGGCGAGGTCAATCCGCAATACGAACGCCAGCAGGAGCTCTACGGCACCGAAGAGCCGCTGGACTCCATCAATCTCTATCGCGAAATCCTGGCAACCAATCCGGACGATCCGAATAACGACCGGGTGCTGTACCAGCTCGCCCGCGCCTATCAGAACCGTGGTCAGGAAGCCCGGGCGATCGAAGTGCTGTCTCGCCTGACGCGAGACTACCCGACGTCCCGTTACGCCACGGACGGCAAGTTCCGCGAGGCGGAACTCTCCTTTCGCCTGAAGCGCTTCCGCGAAGCCGAGGTCGCATACCGCGAGGTCGTCGACTACGGACCGGACGGCCAGTTCTTCGAACAGGCCCAGTACAAGCTGGGCTGGTCCATCTTCAAGCAGTCCCGGTATCTGGACGCCGCCGATGCGTTCATGCCCATCCTGGAACGGGAGCTGGCACCGGGTCAGGCGCCAATCGTCAGGGATCAGGCCGTAGCCGGGGTTCGCGAAGCCCGCCGGGAACTGGTGGGCGATGTCCTGCGCGTTGTCGGCTTGAGCTTCGCCTACAGCGATGGTGGCGCGACACTCAAGCAGTTCCTCTCGGAGCGTGGTGGCACGCGCTACGAGGAGTTGCTGTTCGCGAGTCTTGGCGAACTGTTCCTCGAACAGGAGCGCTACACCGATGCGGCCGCGGCATTCAAGGCCTATGTCGACTATGAGCCGTTCACTCTGGATGCGCCGACGTTCCAGCTGAAATCCATCGACGCGCTGCGGGTCGGCGGGTTCCAGGAACTGGCCATGGGCGCCAAGGAAGACTACGTCCAGATCTACGATCCGGAGGCGGAGTACTGGACCCAGCGTGGTCTGGCCGAAGCACCCTTCGTGGTCGAGGCGCTGAAGGAGAACCTCAATGACGTCGCCCGCTACTACCACGCGCGGGCACAGCGTGACGGCGCGTCGCCGGAAGCCCGGAAGATCAATTTCGATCAGGCCGGCCGGTACTACCGTCGGTTCATCGAGATCTTCCCTGACGACCCGGCGTCACCGGAAATGCACACGCTGCTGGCCGATACGCTTTACGACCGCGGCCAGTACCAGCTCGCCGCCGAGGAATACACCAATGCCGCGTACAACTATCCGCCGCATCCTCGTGCAGCGGCCGCCGGCTACGGAGCAGTCGACAGCTATCACAAGTGGGCCGAGGCGCAACCGCCCGAGCAACGGCGTGACGCGACCCTGCTCGCCGTCGACGCGGCCCGTCGTTTCGCGGACAACTTCGCGACGCATCCTCAGACCGCGCGTGCACTGACTCGCGCAGCCGAGGATCTCTACGACCTGGACGAGCTGGAACCCGCGGCGGAGGTCGCCGCACGCGTGGTCACGATGGAACCCCGGCCGGACGCCCGCCTGCGTCGCAGCAGCTGGCAGGTGCTGGGGCTGACCCGTTTCGATCAGCAGCGCTTCCAGGATGCCGAGGGCGCGTTCAAGCAGGTATTGCAGCTGACGCCACCCGACGATGTCGAACGGCGGCAGAAGACCCGGACCCAGATCGCATCGGCGATCTACAAGCAGGGTGAAGTGGCCCGCGAGCAGAACCGCCCCGACGACGCGGTCGGTCATTTCCTGCGCATTGGCCAGGAGATGCCGGATTCGGAGATTCGAGCCACCGCCCAGTACGACGCCGCCGCCGTGCTGATCGCCGACGAGCAATGGACCCGCGCCATCGACGTGTTGCTGGATTTCCGCAAGACGTTTCCCAGCAACGAGTTGCAGCGCGACGTGACCAAGAAGCTGGCCGCGGTCTATCTGTCCTCGGATCAGCCCACCCGGGCCGCGGCGGAGTTCAGTCGCATGGCCGGCGATCAGG
>NZ_CAXFCL010000107.1:0-13273 GCF_964000955.1 uncultured Abyssibacter sp. | reverse complement strand
TCATCCGGGCCGCCGTCAGCGACCGAGCCGACGGTGCCTGTTGCGGGATATCGCGTGGCCTCACGCGACACGCGGCGAACCCTGATTCACTGACAGGAGGTCGACATGAGCACGCTACTCTGGTTGCTGATCTTCGCCGTCGCCGGAACGGCGCTGGCCTATCGCAAGACAACGCTCGTCACGTCCACGGCCGTGATCGGTGCATTGTTGCTGGTGCTGTCCATCTTTGGCGATGTGGCCTGGGGCTGGCTGCTGCTGTTCTGGCTGGTCTTCGCCGGCATCGCCGCGGTGCTGAACGTCGATTCGCTGCGCAAGCAGTTGCTGACGGCGCCGGCGTTCAAGTTCTTCAAGAATGTCCTGCCCGAGATGTCCGACACCGAGCGCGCCGCCCTGGAGGCCGGCACCGTCTGGTGGGAAGGCGACCTGTTCTCGGGCAACCCCGACTGGTACCGGCTGGGCGCGTTGCCGCGCCCGCGCCTGTCGGAGGAAGAGCAGGCGTTTCTGGACGGACCCGTCGAGGAACTCTGCGGCATGCTGGACGATTGGCAGATCGTCCACGAGGACGCCGACCTGTCGCCGCAGGCCTGGGAGTTCATCAAGAAGAACAAGTTCTTCGGCATGATCATTCCCAAGCAGTACGGCGGGCTGGAGTTCTCCGCCGTCGCGCATTCGGCGGTGCTGACCAAGGTCGCCAGCGCCGGGGGCACGACCGCCTCGTCCATCGTCGCGGTGCCCAATTCTCTCGGCCCGGCCGAACTGCTGCTGCACTACGGCACCGACGAGCAGAAGAACCATTACCTGCCGCGGCTGGCCACCGGCGAGGAAATTCCCTGCTTCGGTCTGACCAGCCCCTACGCGGGCTCGGATGCCGGGTCGATTCCCGACATGGGCGTGGTCTGCGAGGGCACCTGGAAGGGCAAGAAGACGTTGGGCATGCGCCTGACCTTCGACAAGCGCTACATCACGCTGGCGCCGGTGGCGACCGTGATCGGCTTGGCCTTCAAGCTTTACGATCCGGATCACCTGCTCGGTGAACAGGAGGATCTCGGCATCACCTGCGCGCTGGTGCCACATGACACCAAGGGCGTGGAAATTGGCCGACGCCACTATCCGCTGGCGGCGCCGTTCATGAACGGCCCGATCCGCGGCAAGGACGTATTCGTGCCGCTGGATACGATCATCGGCGGACAGCAGAACGCCGGTCGCGGCTGGCGCATGCTGATGGAAGTGCTGTCCGTGGGCCGCGGCATTTCGCTGCCGTCCGGCAGCACTGGCGGCGCCTTGCAGGCGGCGTTCGCGACCGGTGCCTACGCTCGGGTGCGCAAGCAGTTCAACGTGTCCATCGGCGAGTTCGAGGGCATTCAGGAGGCAATGGCGCGAATCGGCGCCCGCGCCTACGCCTGCGATTCCGTGCGGCAGATGTCCGCGCTGGCCGTGGACCTGGGCGAGAAGCCTTCCGTGTCTTCCGGCATCGCCAAGATGCACGTGACCGATCTGGCCCGAAAGATCGCCATCGATGCCATGGATGTGCATTCCGGCAAGGCGGTGTGCATCGGGCCGAAGAACGTCATCGCCAACGGTTACCAGAGCGCGCCGGTGGCGATCACCGTCGAGGGTGCCAACATCCTCACGCGCAGCATGATGATTTACGGACAGGGGGCGATTCGCTGCCACCCCTACGTGCTGCGGGAGATGGACGCGGTCGCCGACGAGGACGCGCAGCGCGGCCTGGACAATTTCGACACCGCGTTCATGGGTCATCTGGGGCATGTCGCCTCCGCCAAGGCGCGTTCGTTCGCGCTGGGCCTCACCGGTTCACGACTGGCCAGCGCGCCGGTCAGTGGCCCGACCGCGATTTACTACAAGCGACTGGCGCGCTACAGCGCCAACCTCGCGTTGCTGTCCGACGTGTCGATGGGGCTGCTGGGTGGCAGCCTGAAGTTCCGCGAGAGCATTTCCGCCCGTCTGGGTGACGTGCTCTCCGCGTTGTTCATCGGCAGCGCGGTGCTCAAGCGTTATCAGGATGACGGCCGTCCGGAGGAGGACCTGCCGCTGGTGCAGTGGATGCTGGACGATCTCTGTCACGGCATCGAGGACAGTCTCGACGGCGTACTGAATCACCTGCCGATGCGGCCGGTGATGTGGGGGCTGCGTCTGGTGATCTTTCCGCTGGGCCGGCGCGCCCGTGCGGCTGGCGACGACAACAATCGCAGTGTCTCCAAGTTGATGATGGAACCCGCCGCCTCCATGGACCGGCTGGCGCATGCGGTCTACAAGCCGGACAGCGTGGAACATCCGCTGGGCGTGCTGCGCAAGGCGCTGACGGCCGTGCTGGAGACCGAGAAGCTGGAACTCAAGCTGGTCAAGGCCTACAAGGCGGGCGAGCTGAAACATCCCCATCCGCGTGAGCGGATCGACGAGGCGAAGACCGCCGGATTGATCTCCGCCGACGAGGCCAAGGCGCTGATCGCGACCTGGGATCTGGTGGCCGAGGTGGTCGCCGTGGACGAGTTCACCACCGAGGACATGCAGGCTGGGCGATCGGTGACGGCCCGCGGGGAAAAGCCCAAGGCGAAGCCGAAGGCATCCGCTGCACGCAAGACCGGTAGTTCCCGGACCAGGACGGCGTCCAAGGCCGCCGCGGGCAAGTCGACCAAGTCGGCGAGCGCCAAGTCGCGCACCACCAAACGCTCGACGGCCAAGTCCGGCGCCGCGAAGTCCAGCACTGGCGACAAGCCGGCGGACTCCACGTCCGAGGATGCTCGCGAGACCAGCGAATCCGCCTGAACCCCGACATCGCGGGTGTTTTCGTTCACCCTTTCCGCCGCAAGGACGCCTGACCGATGCAGCGACAATTCGAAGCCCTCAGTCATGGCGCCTACGATCTGCTGGTTGTCGGTGGGGGCATCTACGGCGCCTGGACCGCCTATGACGCCGCGCTGCGTGGCTACCGCGTCGCGCTGGTCGAGAAGACCGACTGGGCGGCCGGGACCTCGTCGGCATCCAGCAAGCTGATCCATGGTGGCCTGCGCTATCTGGAGCACTTCAATTTCGGGCTGGTCCATCACGGTCTGACCGAGCGTGCGACGCTGACGCGCATCGCCCCGCATGCGGTCGATCCGATTCGCTTCGTCATTCCCAAGTACCAAGGCGACCGTGTCGCAAGCTGGAAGATGCGCATTGGTCTGATGCTTTACGACGTGCTGGCCGGCAAGGGTCAGCCGGTGGCGCCGCATGACCGCTTCGACACCGAGGAACTGCGCAGCAGCTTTCCCTACCTGTCCACCGAGGGGCTGATCGGCGGGTTCTCCTACGGCGACTGCCAGGAAGACGATGCCCGCGTCACGCTGGAGGTGGTCGCTGCGGCGCAAAAGGCGGGCGCCGTGGTGGTCAATCATGCCGCCGTGCGCGAGCTGGTGCGCATGGACGATCGCGTGGTGGGTGGTGTTGTCGAGGACCGGTTCACCGGCGCGCAGACCACGGTGCGCGCGCGCCTGACGGTCAACGCGGCCGGCCCCTGGGCACCGGCGCTGGCAGGCGGCCGCCCGGCCGTGGGCGCCTACAAGCTGATCAAGGGCGTGCATTTGATGATGCCCGGCCTGCCGGGGCCCAAGGATGCGTTCCTGCTCACGGCCCGGACCGATGGCCGCGTGTTCTTCGTCATCCCCTGGTACGACCACACGATCATCGGCACCACCGAATCCGACTATCAGGGTGACCTCAAGGACCTGACGGTCTACGAGGACGAGGCCGAGTACCTGCTGGAGGAAGCCAACCGGGCGATGAAGGCCGCGAACTGGACCCGCGCCGACATCCGCGGATGCTTTTCCGGCGTTCGCACGCTGATGGGCGGCTCGGACGGTTCGCTGTCCGCCGTCTCCCGCGACTTTCATGTGCGCAAGCCGGCGCCGGGCCTGTGGATGCCCATCGGCGGCAAGTACACCACCGCGCGCGGTGACGCCGAGGAGCTGATGGACGCCGCGCGCAGCGATCTCGGGCCGGCGCGCCGGTCACGCCGCACCCATCAGCAGCCGCTGGCCTGGGCGCCCAGCGGCGACATCGGTGCCTGGCGTGCCGAGGCGGAATCGGACGCCCGCGGTCTGGGCGTGGACGAAAGCGCCGCCGCCTGGCTGGTCAAGCGCCATGGCAATCGCACCGACGAGGTGCTGGACCTGATCCGCAGTGACCCGTCGCTGGGCGAGCGTCTGCACGCGCAGACACCGTTTCTGCGCGCCGAGGTGATCTTCGCTGCCGCCGAGGAAATGGCCTTGACCCTGGTCGACGTGCTGCGTCGGCGGATGCCGGTGATGCTGATGCTGCAACCGGACGCCGAACTGGCCCGCGCCACCGCCGAGCTGATGGCGTCGGTCCTGGGCTGGGATGCCTCGGAGATTGAATCGCAGTGCGCCGAGGCGTTGTCGCGCTGGCCGACGATTTCACCACGCCCTTAGCTTTTCGCCCCGGGGCCGCCCGCTCGCGGTGGTGACCCGATCCCACCGACGACCAACGGCGGGTCTTCGTCCCGTCAGCGGTCTAGGTGGGTCTGCATCTTCACCCTGCGTTGACACCACTGCCCGCAGAATTCCGCCACCGGTCACGAGTCCGACAGGACGGTGAACCGGAAAAAAGAATTTCGATTGGTGCAACGGAGGACTCCCCATGAAACACTGGCTTGCCGGCGTGCTCGCGCTCGGCCTACTGGTCGGCTGCAGCGTTGATGACGAGGCAGAGGAACAGGCGCTCAACGAGGTCGCGCTGTCCCTGTTCGATCCGGTCGCGGCCAGCGCCGTCGTGCCGTTTCCGATTGACGCGTTCTTCTCGGGTTTCATCGATCCGACGCTGAACGTGCCCAACGGGTCGTCCGCGCCGTTCGTGACGGCGGCGAACGAGGTGGATGGCTTCTCGACCACCAGCCCGATCTTCACCGACCTGCTCGGCTTCGTGGATTTCAGCACCACCGCGCAGGGCGTGATCGTGATCAATACCGCCACCGGTACTCCGCTGGTGCCGGGCATCGACTACGTGGTCGAGGACTATCCGGTCATCGATGATGCCGACGGTGTGCCGATCAACCAGAAACGCACACGCCTGCTGATCCAGCCGCTGCGTCCGCTGGCGCCGGAAACCCGTTACGTGGTCGCACTGACCCGGGCCCTGCAAAGTGAGGCCGGCATTCCGGCGCGCCCGTCGGCCCTGTTCGAGATCACCGCCAGCGCCACGCCGGTTTCGGAGCAGACCGCGCCGGCGTTGACCACGCTGACGGATGCTCAGAAGGCAACGCTGGAAGCGCTGCGCGCGCAGATCATCCGTCCCACGGTCGGAGGCCTGGCGGCCGCCGGCATTCCAGAATCCTCGCTAGTGCTGGCCTGGCCGTTCACGACCCAGTCCATCGGCAAGAGCCTCGCCGCGGTCGATGCCGCGGCCACGGCGGCGCCGCTGGGCGTGCAGCCGGTGCCCAATGGCGTCGGGGGAACACTGAACACCGGCAACCTCGGCCTGGGGCTGCCCGCGGTTGCGGACATCTACGCCGGCACCTTCCAGACGCAGTACTACCTGCAGGCGGCCAGCGCGGAGAATCCGACCGGACCGCTGTCCGGCTTCTGGCTGGCTGATCCTGCGCAGCCCGACACGAACGCGACCTTCCTGGGGCAGGTGCCCTGCGGGGCGTTCGCCGTGGGTGCGATGCCGCCGGGCTTCAGTGAACCGTTGCAGCCGAGCACCAGCACGACCACCTGCTTCCCGGTGCCGGTCGCGCAGAGCACCCAGACCATCCCGGTGCTGGTGACCGTGCCCAACGGCAACAGCGGACAGACCATGCCCGATGATGGCTGGCCGGTGGTGATCTTCCAGCACGGGATTACCCGCAATCGCACGGACATGTTCCCGGTGGCTCCGACCCTGGCGGCTGCGGGTTTCGTGGTGATCGCCATCGACCATCCGCTGCACGGCATCACGCCGGGTTCCAGCGTCGCCGGTTTCCGGATTCCCGGCGTGGCGGAGCGGACCTTCGATGTCGACTACGTCAATAACGAGACTGGCGCGGCCGGTCCGGATGGCCAGGCAGACGCGTCTGGGCAGCATTTCGTCAACCTGTCGAGCCTGCTGACCGCGCGCGACAACATCCGCCAGTCGGTTGCCGATCTGACGCGGCTGTCCAAGTCGGTGGGTTTGCTGGATTTCGACGGTGACCCGCAGACCGACGAGATCGACGAGACCCGCGTGTCCTTTGTCGGGCATTCGCTGGGCGGCATCGTCGGCACGACGCTGCTGGGCGTGAACTCGACCATCGGACCCGCCACGCTGGCAATGCCCGGCGGCGGCATCACCAAGTTGCTGGATGGCTCGGTCAGCTTCGGGCCCAGCATCGCGGCGGGCCTGGCGGCATCGGGGCTGAACGAGGGCGGTGATCTCTACGAGACCTTCCAGCGTTTCGCGCAGCTGGTGCTGGATACCGCCGATCCGATCAACCACGCGGCCGCGGCTCGTGACGGTCACCCGATCCACATGATCGAGGTGCTGGGGGATCAGGTCGTGCCGAACAACGTACCGGCCGGCCCGGCGACCGCGGCCAACGATCGCGTGACCATCGCCGGACCGCTCGGAGGCACCGACCCGCTGTACATGCAGATGGGTCTGGATGTGGTCGACAACGTTGATCCCGGCGTGACGCAGACGCAGATCGTGTCGCAGGACGCCAACGGTGTGGGTGCCGTCGTCCGGTTCACTGAGGGCGATCACGGTTCGATTCTGGACCCGTCGGCCTCGCCGGACGCCACCACGGAAATGCAGACGGAGATGGCGCTGTTCCTGATCTACGGCGGTGCCTGTCTGCCCGTTGGCCAGACATGCAACTTCGTCGCGCAATGACCCGCCGGTTTGACAGGAGACAACCCATGACACGCAATTCTCTCGTTTCGCGCGTGCTGGTCACCGGCGCGCTGCTGGGACTGGCGCACGAGGCCGCCGCGGTTAGCTTCGAGCTGGGTGATGCCAGCGTTCGGATCGACTCGCAGTTCTCCACCGGCTTCGCCGTGCGCATGGAGGACCAGAGCCGCACCCTGATTGGCCAGGCCAACACCACCGCCGACGGGGACGCCGGTCTGGCGTATTCCACCAATGGTGACGACGGCAACCTCCAGTTCGACAACGGCGACGTGTTCGCCGCGGCCTCGAAGCTGACCTCCGATCTGTCCTTCAACTGGGGGAATTTCGGCGCCTTCGTGCGGGGTACATACACCTACGACTGGGTGCTCAACGACGAGGACTTTCTTGATCCGGCGGACCACATGGGACCGACCGATGACACCCTGACGCCCGCCGATCTCGTCGCGCGGCGCGACAAGATCCAGGACACCGTGGGCAATGATGCGGACCTGCTCGACGCTTATGTTTACGGCGACTTCGACATTGCCGGCCGTTATCTCGCGGTGCGCGTCGGCCAGCAGGTGCTGAACTGGGGCGAATCCACCTTCGTGCAGAACGGCATCAACAGCCTGCTGGCGGCCGATGCCAACCATCTGCGCGTGCCGGGCTTCCAATTGGAGGAGGTGTTCCGGCCCGTGGGCATGGCCTGGGCGTCGACCGACATCGCCGACAACGTATCGCTGGATGTGTTCTACCAGTACGAATGGCGGCCTACCATCATCGAGGCGGCCGGGACCTATTTCTCGACCAACGACTTCGCCGGCCCCGGCGGGCAGACGGCGCAGATAGGCTTCGGCCGGGCGCCGGAGAACGCGTACCCACTGACGCCATGCTCGGACGGCACGCCCTGCGTGCCCTTCGGTGCGGCGATCAACCGTCTGCCGGATCGTGACGCGAAGGACGATGACCAGTTTGGTGGCGCGCTGCGCATGTACATCCCGGTGCTCAACGACCTGGATCTGAGCTTCTACGCGGCGAACTACCACAGCCGGTTGCCCATCGTGTCCGGCCAGTCCCGGCCCACCGGTAACTCGCCGTCCACCGAGTCGGGTTACCGTCTGGTGTATCCGGAGAACATCAAGCTCTACGGCCTGTCGTTCAACACCACGGTCTGGGGTGGAATCGCGCTGCAGGCGGAGTACAGCCGCAAGGAAGATCAGCCGCTGCAGATCGACGATGTGGAACTGCTGCTCGCCGGCCTCGGTGTGTCCAGCCAGGTCGCGCCGATCCAGGGCTCGGCGCTAGGCGGACAGGAGATCGTCGGCTATCGCCGGTTCAACGTGAACCAGGTCAACGTGGGCCTGACCAAGATCTTCGGTCCCTGGGGCTGGATCGGCAGCGATCAGGCGACCATGGTGCTGGAGACCGCGGCGATGAACGTCGAGGACATGCCGGAGCTTGAGGAATTGCGTCTGGAGGCGCCGGGCACCTACACACCGGGTGACGCGACCACCGCTGCCGCGCTGGGCGTGCCTCAGCAGATCGGCGGGTATCCGACGGCTTCGTCCAGGGGCTACCGGGTGGCGACGCGACTCACGTACAACAACGTGTTCAACCGCTTTGTCATGGAGCCGGCAATCCTCTGGCAGCATGACGTCAACGGCACGTCGCCGACACCGCTGACCAACTTCGTCGAGGGTCGTCAGCAGATCAACCTGGTGCTCAATACCCGCTACCTGGACCGCCTGGAATACGAGGTCGGTTACACGATCTTCCAGGGCGCCAAGCCCTATAACCTGCTGGGCGACCGTGACTTCCTGCACATGGTGGTCAAGTATAGCTTCTGAGCGGCCGGGTCACGGCCTGGATTTCCCCGAGGGAAGCACTGATTTATTCACACCGCCAAGTTGCCGCCTGAAATGAGGCCAGGCAAGGCGCGAGGAGAGAGGTTTGGTCATTCCAAATAAACGACGAGTAACGCCGCATGGCCTCATTTCAGGCGCAATCCGCATGGAACGGGCCGGTTTTCCCGCAATCCTGCGTTGTCGTTCGCTGACTTGGAATAACCAAGCGGCACTCACTCCGCCTGGGCTTGCGGGAAAACCGGCTCCGTCTTGGTGGTGTGAATAAATCAGTGCTTCCCTAGCCCCCAGTGGCAGCGTTTAACGAACAAGGAGACATCAATGAGCGAAATACTTGATGTAGTGATCATCGGAGCCGGTGTGTCCGGCATCGGCATGGCCAGCCGCCTGCGCAGCGAAATGCCGGACAAGAGCTTCGCGCTGCTCGAGCGTCGCGAACGGATCGGCGGCACCTGGGACCTGTTCCGCTACCCGGGCGTGCGCTCGGATTCGGACATGTTCACCTATGGATTCCGCTTCCGCCCGTGGCGTCATTACCAGACGCTGGCCGACGGCACCAAGATTCGCGACTACCTGAGCGATACCGCCACGGCCTACGATTTCGCTGACCGGATCGAGTTCGGCATGAAATGCACGGACGCGAGCTGGGACAGCGCCGCGCAGCTCTGGACGGTGACCGCCACCCACGAGCCCAGTGGTGAGCGGAAGCAGTGGAAGGCGCGCTTCGTGGTCAGCGGGCAGGGCTACTACAACTACGACGAGGGTTACCGCCCGTATTTCGACGGCGAGGAGGACTTCGCTGGCCAGATCATCCACCCGCAGCAGTGGCCGGAGAACCTGGACTACGCGGGCAAGAAGGTCGTGGTGATCGGCAGTGGCGCCACCGCGGTTACGCTGGTGCCCGCCATGGCGAAGACGGCGGCCAAGGTGACCATGCTGCAACGCTCGCCGACCTACATCTTCTCGCTGCCAGGCTGGGACAAGATGACCGAGACGCTGGCGAAGATTCTGCCTGAGCGCTGGAGCTACGAGATCGCCCGCAAGCGTAACCTGGAGATCTGGCAGACCACGTACAAGGTCTGCAAGCGCTTCCCCAAGGCCATGCGCAAGTTCTTCGTCGGTCAGGCCAGGCGTCATCTGGGCGAGCACTACTCGGATGCCGACTTCAATCCGCAGTACGACCCCTGGGATCAGCGGCTTTGCGCGGTGCCGGACGCCGACCTGTTCCGCAGCATTCGCGATGGTCGAACCGAGGTGGTCACCGATCACATCGAGCGGTTCACCAAGACCGGCATCCTGCTGAAATCAGGCAAGCACCTGGATGCGGACATCATCGTCACCGCGACCGGTCTGAGCCTGCAGATGTTTGGCGGCATGTCGCTGAACGTGGACGGCCAGCCCTTCAATATCGCCGAGAAGATGGCCTACAAGAGCGTGCTGTTCCAGGACCTGCCGAACTTCGCCTGGATCTTCGGCTACATCAACCTGTCCTGGACCATGAAGGCGGACATGTCGAGCCAGTACCTGTGCCGGCTGTTCCAGTACATGGACGACAAGGGGCTGGGCGTGATTACGCCGCGTGACCATGGCAACAACCGCCTGGATGAAAACCTGCTGGGCCAGCTCTCGGCCGGGTACATCCAGCGCGCCGAGCATCTGCTGCCGCGGCAGGGCAAGGCCAAGCCGTGGATCGTGCGCAACAACTACGCCGAGGATCGGCAGATGATGCTGCGCACGCCGATTGCAGACAGCGCGCTGGAGGAGGAACCGCGACGCACGCAGGCCGCGGCCGGAAAGGCGCCGGCTGGCAATCTCGCCGACGCGGCGTAGATGGATCCACAGGCCGGGCCGACGCTGCTGTTGGTCCACGGGGCGTGGCACGGTGCCTGGTGCTGGGAACAGCAGTTCGCACCGTGGCTGCGTGAGCAGGGTCACGCCGTCGTCACCATGAACCTGCCCGGTCATGGCAGGCAGGGGCCACGGCGCATTCCCTGGTTCTCGGTGGCGGACTACGTCGATGCGGTCGAGGCGAAGCTCGCCGAGATCGGCGGGCCGGTGGTGGTCGCCGGCCACTCCATGGGCGGCTTCGTCGTGCAAAAACTCATGGAGCGCCGGCCGGCCAGTCTTGTCGGCGCCGTCCTGGTCGCGTCGGTGCCGCCGCGTGGGGTGATCGGTGTCGTGCTGCACCTGCTGGCGAGCCGTCCGCTCGCGTTCCTGCGCACGGCGCTGACCTTCGACCTGTACTACCTGGTGCGCACGCCGGCGTTCGCCCGGGCCCTGTTCTACAGCGAGCGGCTGTCGGACGAGACGATTCAGCAGTACTGGCAGCCGTTGCAAAACGAGTCGTTCCGGGCGTTCATCGACATGCTGCTCCTGGCGTTGCCCCGGCCGCGTCGGGTCGATCCCGAACTGCCCAAACTCGTGCTGGGCGGTGGGCTCGACCGGATCTTTCCGCCGGGCGACGTCCAGGCCACCGCGGCCGCCTACGCCGTGGAGCCGACGATGTACCCCAGCATGGCGCATAACCTGATGCTGGATGTCGGCTGGGAGGCGGTCGCCGCCCGGCTGTCGCAGTGGGTCAAGGCATTGCCGGCACCGCGGTCAGCGTGATGCGCCTTCGCTGATCCTGGCCAGCAGCCGATCCAGCACCACGTCGTGGTCGGCCGGCCTGATCGGCGTGTCGATCACGAGATCGGGCTGCACGCCGCCCAGGCGGGTGTCGCCGGATGGACGGATGATGAGCGCCTTGGGAAACCCCACCTCGAAGCCGGAGTTCGGCAGGGTGAAGCGTTCCATCGCGCCGTAGGTCGTGGCGTAGTCGGCCGTCGGCTCGCCGGCGATGATGCCCCAGCCGTAGTCCTGCATGATCGCCGCGACATTGACCGCGTTGGAATACGAATTCCGGTTTACCAGCACGTACACGGTCCCATCGAATCGCTTGCCGTCGCGCGGCTCGGCGAGCGGAATCTCGAACGGAAACGTCTCGCCCCGCGGCGTGTCCGCGAAGGCCTTGGCGTACACCGCGGAGATGCCCTGCGCGGCACCGGAATTGGCGTCGATCCGCGCCTGGTTGGAGGCGGCGGCTTCATCGCTGGACCGGACGAGAAACCGCGATGCGAAGCGGAACGGATGGTCGGGGATCCAGCGGACCATGGCGTCGCTGAACGAGTTGTCGCCGCCCGGGTTGTTGCGCAGGTCGATCACCAGGGTTTGCGCGTCCTGCTCCAGGAACGACTCGAACGCCGAATCCACGAACGCCATGAAGGCGCTCGCATCCCAGAGTCGCTGCGGGTCCTCCACGTTGTAGAAGGGGCCGGGCCGCAGGTAGCCAATCGAGTCGGTCAGCATGCGGGCGTCGCGGGCAATGAAATCCAACTCGAATACCGGGGGTGCCTGGTCGATGGCCTTGGTGAGTTCGGTCTGCGTGAGTGCCGCGATGCGTGCCTCGTGCACCGCGCCCCGGTCGTTGCGAAGCCGCAGCGTGAAATGCGGGCGCTCGCCCAGTTCCACCCACAGATACCTGGGGAAGGAGGATTCGAGCAGCGAGTGGGCGATGTAGGGCGAATCGGCTGAAATGGTCCGGGCCGTTCGGGTCAGCCATTCCGCCATTGGTGTGCCGTCAATGGCGAGAATCTCGTCGCCTGGCTCCACGTCGTCCGAGCCCGAGTAGTCCTCGCCCACGTAGGCACGTCCATCCACGATCCGTAGGTAGATGGGGAACGCCCGTCCGCCGTTCTCTCGGTATGCGGCATAAACCGGTGTGGGGAAATCGATGCGGGCGTGCGCGACCTGTCCGTAGGCGGTGAATCGTTGCAACGCCAGGAAGAGCTCGAAGCGGGTGAGCGGAGTTCGGAGGTCCGCCATCGTCTCCGCAAAACGTGCATCGTAGTCGGCGCGGGAGCGATGGACGAAAAGGTTGTAATGGGCCGACTTCAGGCCATCATAAAGCGCGGCGAGATCGGCCTGAGCAACTTTCGGGGGCACCGTCTCGGACCAGTCGGTTGCCGCGGTGGCGTTGCCCAGTGTCGCGAACAGCGCGAGCACCAGGGCGGGCAGTGCGTTTTTCATGTGTGACCTTTGAATGAGGCATCGTTGACCCGAACGATGCGGCGGACCCGGGCAGCTAACCATGGAGACAGGCTCCTTTTCACCTGACGAAAACCTGACGATCCCGCAACCACGCGGATTGTCGAGCTGATGGCCGAGATGCAGACCGATCCACCGCCGACGTCCCGCAAGCCGCCTGACCATCCGTTCCGGGTGGGGCGCTGGCGGGCGGACCCCAGCACGAACACGCTGTCGGATGGCGACGCGCGTGTCGCCGTCGAGCCCAAGGTCATGGACTTGCTGACGCTGCTGGCCAGTGCGCCAGGCGAGGTGTTCTCCCGGGAGACGTTGATGGCGCTGGTCTGGCCCGGCGTGGTGGTCGGGGAGGATTCCCTGGCGCGCGCCGTGTCCAAGCTCCGGCGCGCGCTGGGTGACCGGACCCAGGCGCCGGCCTATGTCGAGACGATCCCCAAGCGTGGCTATCGGTTGATTGCCGAGGT
>NZ_CAXFCL010000106.1:0-36884 GCF_964000955.1 uncultured Abyssibacter sp. | reverse complement strand
GCCGATCTTCAGGCCGCCATCGGTTTGCAGGCGTACGCGGCCGCGCAGGTCGTTCATGCGCAGCGTCTGATGGGTTTCGGCCAGGCCCAGTTCCCAGGGCGTGCCGGCGTAGCGCACCGACGTCAGCGGGCTGGCGCCGGTGCCACCGTCGTAGCCGGACACGGTGATCAGGTCGGCGTAGGCCTTGGCAACGCCGGCGGCGATGGTGCCGACGCCGGGGCCGGAGACCAGCTTGACCGAGACCAGTGCCTGCGGATTGACCTGCTTGAGGTCGAAGATCAGCTGCGCCAGATCCTCGATCGAGTAGATGTCGTGATGCGGCGGCGGCGAGATCAGCGCGACGCCGGGCTTGGAATAGCGCAGCTTCGCGATCATCTGGTTGACCTTGTGGCCCGGAAGCTGACCGCCTTCGCCGGGCTTGGCGCCCTGGGCGATCTTGATCTGCAACACCTCGGCATTGACCAGATAATGCGGCGTGACACCGAAGCGGCCGGAGGCGACCTGCTTGATCTTGGACATCCGCTCGGTGCCGTAGCGCGACGGGTCCTCGCCGCCTTCGCCGGAGTTCGACCGGCCGCCCAGGCGGTTCATCGCGATCGCCAGCGCCTCGTGGGCCTCGGGTGACAGCGCACCGAGGCTCATGCCGGCCGAATCGAAACGCCGCACGATGGCCGAGATCGGTTCCACCTCGTCAATGGAGATCGGGGCGCCGACGGGCTTGATCTTGAACAGGTCGCGCAGCACGGCCGGCGGCCGCGCGCTGACCTGGTCGACATACTCCTGATAGTCCGCGAATTCGCCGGATTTCACCGCCTTTTGCAGCGAGAACACGACATCGGGGTTGTAGGCGTGATACTCGCCGCCGTGGATGTACTTGAGCAGGCCGCCCTGCGGCAGCGGCTTGCGGGGATTGCGCGCGAGCCGGTCCAGCGTGATGGTGTCGGCTTCCAGGTCCTCGAAGGCTGTGCCCTGAATGCGGCTGATCGTTCCCGGGAAACAGCGCCGTACGATCTCGTCCGACAGACCGACGATCTCGAACAGCTGCGCGCCGCGGTAGCTGGCGATGGTCGAGATGCCCATCTTGGACATGATCTTGTACAGGCCCTTGCAGATCCCCTTGCGATAGGCGCGGCCCAGGTCGGCGCGTTCGCGATCCCGGATCTCGCCGGTGCGCAACATGTCGAACAGGCACTCGTAGGCCAGGTAGGGATGCACGCAGGACGCGCCGAAGCCGATCAGGCAGGCGAAGTGGTGCGAGTCGCGAGCGGTCGCGGTGTCGACAATGATGTTCGCGTCCGTGCGCAGGCTTTCGCGCACCAGCGCGTGATGCACGGCGCCGGTGGCCATCAGCGCGTGGACGGGCAGTTCGCCGGTCTTGACGCCGCGATCGGTCAGCACCACGACCACCTTGCCGGCACGCACGGCCTCCACGGCCTCACGGGTGATGCGGTCGATCGCCGCCGCCAGGCCCTCGTCCTCGGTCCAGGTCAGCTGGATCTTGACGTGGGCGTAGGCCGGATCGTCCATCGTCAGCAGTTGCTCGTACTTGCCGGTGGACAGCACCGGCACGTCGACCAGCAGACGCTTGGCGCGGTCCGGCGTTTCCTCGAACACGCTGCGCTCGGCGCCCAGGCAGGACTCCAGCGACATGACGATCTGCTCGCGCAGCGGATCGATCGGCGGATTGGTCACCTGCGCGAATTGCTGGCGGAAGTAGTCGTACAACGGACGCTGCTGCTGAGACAGCACCGGGAAGGGCGTGTCGTCCCCCATCGAGCCCACGGCTTCCTGGCCGGCTTCGGCCAGCGGACGCAGAACCTGGTCGCGTTCCTCGAAGGTGACCTGGAACAGTTTCTGGTAGGTCGCCAGTTCGGTGCGATCGAAGAACGACCACGGATCGGTTTCGCTGAGCTTGGACTCAATGCGGCGAACCCCGTCCTTCATCCACTGCTTGTAGGGGTTGCGGCTGGCGAGGTCGCGGTCGATGTCGTCCGGATAGAGCACACGGCCCGTCTGGGTGTCGACGGCCAGCATCTGGCCGGGGCGCAGCCGGCCCTTCTCGACCACGTCCTCCGGGGCGTAGTCGTAGACGCCGATTTCCGAGGCCAGCGTGATCACGCGGTCCTTGGTGATCACGTAGCGCGCCGGACGCAGGCCGTTGCGGTCGGTGGAACAGGCGGCGTAGCGGCCGTCGGTCATGACGATCCCGGCGGGGCCGTCCCAGGGCTCCATGTGCATGGAGTTGTATTCGTAGAACGCACGCAGGTCGGGGTTCATCAGCTCGACGTTCTGCCAGGCCGGCGGGATCATCACCCGCGTCGCGGCGAACAGGTCCATGCCGCCGGCGAGCAGGACTTCCAGCATGTTGTCCAGCGACTGGGAGTCGGAGCCGTCCATCGTGACCAGCGGCATGATCTCCTCGATGTTGTCGAGGTCGCCGCTTTCGAACTTGCGCGCACGGGCGATCGACCAGTTGCGGTTGCCGCGAATGGTATTGATCTCGCCGTTGTGGGCCAGGAAACGGAACGGCTGCGCCAGCGGCCAGCGGGGCAGGGTGTTGGTCGAGAAGCGCTGGTGGAATACGCAGACCGAGGACGCCAGACGCTCGTCCTTGAGGTCGAGGTAGAACTCCGGCAGGTAGGCCGGCATCACCAGGCCCTTGTACAGCAGGATGCGGCAGGACAGCGTGGTGACGTAGAAATCCCGGTCGGTCTCGGCAATGGCCTTCTCGGCGACGCGCCGCGCCCGGAACAGGGCCAGCTCGAATGCGAACGTCTCCATGTCCGCCGGGGCGTTGACGAAGATCTGTTCGATTCGCGGCCGTGTTGCCTTCGCCTGTTCGCCCAGGGCCGATTCGTCGATGGGCACTTCACGCCAGCCGGTGATCTGCAGGCCGCGGGTGTCCAGCGCCTTGGCGAACTGTTCGCGGGCGGCGGCGGCTTTCTCGTCGTCACGGGACAGGAAGACATTGCCGACGGCGTAGTCGTCGGCGAGCGCGATGCCGTTTTCCTTGGCCACGGCCCGAAGGAACGCATCGGGCTTTTTCATCAGCAGGCCGCAGCCATCGCCGGACTTGCCGTCCGCGGCCACCGCGCCGCGATGGGTCAGTCGGGCCAGGGCGCTGATGGCCGTCTGGACCAGCCAGTGGCTCGGCTGATCGTCGATCTGGGCGATGAGGCCGAAACCGCAGTTGTCACGCTCGAATTCAGGGTGGTAAAGCCCTTGCTGTGTCATCGCCATACGCAATGCCTGTCCGTTCCGGGGACACTCAAACGCGCCGCAAGCAGGGGATTGCTGCGGGCGTCATGAGCGCTCGTCGAGTATTTGCCGCAGTGCGGCATGCGGACCAGCCATTATAGAAACGGGCGGATGACCGTCAAACGACAGCCGATTCGGTGCCGATTTGCGGCCGTCATCACCGGCA
Source organism: uncultured Abyssibacter sp. (assembly GCF_964000955.1). Lineage (NCBI taxonomy): Bacteria > Pseudomonadati > Pseudomonadota > Gammaproteobacteria > Chromatiales > Oceanococcaceae > Abyssibacter > uncultured Abyssibacter sp. The sequence goes on along the minus strand of NZ_CAXFCL010000106.1, from coordinate 33,460 downwards.
ATTGCCGCAATGGCGCCGGTTTAGCGCAGTCGGCGCGGGTCGAACAGGCGATCGTATTCGTCCAGAGCGTAGCGGTCGGTCATGCCGGCGATGTAGTCGGCGATCAGGCGGGCGCGGATGTCGCGGTCCGGGTCGTCCGATTCCGGCGGAACCCGCTCGGAAAACTTCGGCGGCAGCAGCTTCGGATCGTCCAGAAACGCGTCGAACAGTGCCTTGATGACCCGCCGTGCCTTGCTGGTAATCCTATACACCTGATGGTGGCTGTACAGATTCCTGTACAGGAATCGCTTGAGTTCGATGTTGAGCCGCCGGGCTTCGGGGCTGAATGCGATCAGCGGGTGGTCGGCCTCGCGGACGGCGTCGATGGAGTCCGGCCGCAGGGCGTCCAGCGCGGCCTGGCTGGTCTCGATGACGTCGACCACCAGGAAGTTGATCATGCGCCGGATCACCTCGTGGCGGATCTGCTTGTCGCTGAGGTTCGTGTAAAGCCCCATGACCTCGGCGTAGAAACGTTCGAACAGCGGCACCCCGGCGAGCTGCTCCAGCGTCAGCAGGCCCGCGCGCAGGCCGTCGTCGATATCGTGGTTGTTGTAGGCGATCTCGTCGGAAAGATTCGCCAGCTGCGCTTCCAGGCCCGGGAAGCTGCCGTCCAGAAAGCGCCGTCCCACGTCACCCAGATGTTGCGCCTTGGGCTTGGTGCAGTGCTTCAGAATGCCTTCGCGGGTCTCGAAGGTGAGGTTCAGGCCGGCGAAGGCGGCGTACTTGTTTTCCAGTACGTCGACCACGCGCAGGGACTGGATGTTGTGCTCGAAACCGCCATGGGGCTTCATGCAGGCGTTCAGGGCATCCTGACCCGCATGTCCGAAGGCCGTGTGGCCGAGATCGTGGGCCAGCGAGATCGCCTCGACCAGGTCCTCGTTCAGCGACAGCGAGCGCGCGATGGTGCGGGCGATCTGGGCGACTTCCACCGAATGGGTCAGTCGCGTGCGAAACAGGTCGCCCTCGTGATTGACGAAGACCTGGGTCTTGTATTCCAGGCGCCGGAACGCCGCGCAGTGGATGATGCGGTCGCGGTCGCGCTGGTACTCGGTCCGGTTGCCCGACGACGGTTCGTCGACACGGCGGCCGCGGCTGGTTTCAGGCCGGGCTGCGTAGGGCGCAAGAGCCATCAGGCGGCGGCGTCGAGACTTTCGCGCAGCGTGTCGAGCGGGACATCGGCGCTGATGACGGCGTGTCCCAGCGGGCGCAACAGCACCAGCCTGAGCCGGTTGTTCAGCACCTTCTTGTCGCGCTGCATCAGCGCGATGAACTCGTCCGGTGGAATCGGTGGCGGTGAGGTTGGAAGCGACAACGCGCTCAGCAGCGACCGCAGCCGGGCGACCTCCTCGGCGGACGCCCAGCCCAGCCGGCATGACAGGTCGGCCGCCATGACCATGCCGATGGCGACGGCCTCACCATGCAAAAGGGTGCCGTAACCGCTGGCGGTCTCGATCGCGTGGCCGAAGGTGTGGCCGAGATTCAGCAACGCCCGCTGGCCCTGCTCGCGTTCGTCGGCCGCGACGATCTTCGCCTTGGCCAAGCAGCAGCGGTAGACGACTTCGGTCAGCACATCGGTGTCGCGTGACCGCAGTTCGGCGACTCGTGATTCCAGCCAGTCCAGCAGTTGCAGGTCACCCAGCGCGGCGTACTTGACCACCTCGGCCAGGCCCGCGGCGTATTCACGCGGCGGCAGTGTGGCGAGCAGATCCAGGTCGGCGATCACCTGAACGGGTTGGTGAAACGCGCCAATCAGATTCTTGCCGGCCTGGTGGTTCACGCCGGTTTTGCCGCCGACCGAGGAGTCGACCATCGCCAGCAGGGTGGTCGGGATCTGGATGAAGTCGATGCCGCGGTGATAAACCGAGGCGGCGAATCCGGCGATATCGCCGATCACGCCGCCGCCCAGCGCGATGATCAGGCTGTCGCGATGAAAGCCGCCGTCGGCGAGTTGATCGAGAATCCGGCCGGCGGTGTCCAGCGTCTTGAAGGATTCGCCGTCCGGTAGTTCGCAAACCGCCGCGTCGGGCAGCGCTTCCAGGACGCGTGGCAGATAAAGCGGGGCGATGGTGTCATTGGTGACGATCAGGCAGCGGCGGTTCTGCGCGTCCAGCCCGTTCAGGGCGCCGGCGCCGATGTGAATGGGATAGCTGCGTTCGCCGAGGTCGACGTGGAGCGTCCGGTTCATGGTGTTGGCGGCTTCAAGCCGTTGTCGAGCTGATGGTGGATGTCCTGCGCCACGTTCTTGGCGGCCCGGCCGCGCGTCGGCACGATCAGGTCGGCGACGGCGCGGTACAGCGGGTCACGCACGGCGAACAATCGCTCCAGTGTCGCCTTGGGGTTGCCGCCGTTGAGCAATGGCCGGTTCTGGCTCTTGCGGGTGCGTTGGAGCTGCTGCTCCAGCGTGGCGTACAGGTAGACGACGATTCCGCGCTCGCTCAGGCAGGCGCGGTTGTTCTCGAGTAGTACCGATCCGCCACCGGTGGCGACGACGACATCGTCCCGCTGGGTCAGTTCGTCGATCATCCTGGCCTCGCGCCTGCGGAATCCCTCTTCACCCTCGATTTCGAAGATGTAGGGAATGTCGACGCCGCAACAGGCCTCGATCTCGTGATCGCTGTCGAGGAATTTCAGATGTCGTAACCGCGCCAGACGTCGGCCGATCGTGGTCTTGCCGGCGCCGGGCGGTCCCACGAGGAAGATTCGCCGCGGCTGCGCGGAGTCGGCCGACATCAGGTCGTCGGCGGAGCAACGATCTCGATCCGGCGGGTGCTGCACACCTGACCGTTGTCGGAGCCATCCGCGGCGATGCGGCGCACGCAGGCCCGGACATCAACGGTGCGGATCTCGTCCTCGCCCAGCGGCGGGTTGAAAGTCGGCACGAAGTAACGCGACGTGGCGACACCGTTGGCGTTGGTGGTGCCACCGCCGGGGAAGACCCGTTCGTTGGGGTCGCCGGCGCTGGCCGCGGTGATGATCTCGAACGTCACCTGCGCGCCGTCCACCGGCTGGAACGCGTTGTTGCGAACTTCGAAGGTCAGCGTGGCGGTGCGCTGGTTGCCGGCATCATCCGGCGATGTGAGCACGCGCAAGGGCGCCTGAAGGTCCACGCAGTTGCGGCCATCGCTGGTGGTCGTGCAGATCTCATCCTGGAATTGGACGCCGGTGGTGGCTTCCAGCTGTGGTGTCGGGCTGGACTCGCAGTCGCGGTTGTCCTCGGCGATGACGGTGACGAACCCGGACCGGTCGGAATACAGCGCATGCGGCCGCTCGAACGCGCCATTGACGACGCGGGCGCGCCGCGTTTGCGTGGCGGTCACCGGGTCGTTGTTGATGATCAGGCCGAACGACGTGCCCGAGGCGCCGTTGAAGGTGGTCGACAAATCCACGCAGCCGGTCACGCCGGCGCCGGTTCCGTCGCGCCAGTCGATAGCCAGGTTCACGGCGTTGTTGGCGCCGACCAGCGCGGAATCACCGAAATCCGGTGCGGTGAACGTGAACGTGTCAGCCTGCACCTGCACCTCGATGGTGTCGGTGCAGTCGGCGTCGGTGCCTTCGCAAAGGGCCTGCGCCTCGGCATCGTCACTGGTGGCGATCGCGGCCGTCAGATCGACTGTCTGCGCGGCGTTGCCCGAGGCGGCCGGCCGGAAGCCGAAGCGCACGATGCCGAATTCGTCGGTGACACCCCGCAAGCCGTCATTGTTCGTCTGCACGGTGAACGTGCCGCTGTCGCTGCTGCTCAGATTGATCTTGACATCCGGTAGGGCGGTCACCGTCTCGTTGCCCGCGGCGTCTTCCTGGACCTGTTCCGCGGTTGCGATATAGCCGCTTTGAGTCGTGCCGGCGGGCACCGACGTCGGACCGCGGACCGTCAGGCGCGCATAGGGATCGGGCGGGCCGGGCAGCACGAACAGCGTGTATTCACGTTCCGTGGTTCCGCCCCCCGTGGAACCGAACACGGTCAGCACGTCGGCGGTGCGGGCACTCACCTGGCTGGGCGCCAGGTAGTCGAACACGGCGGTGCCGTCGAGCAGGGTTTCCTGTTCGGTCTGGCGGATCACCGAGTTCGTCAGTGATGTCTCGACGTCGACCACCGCGCCGCGGACCGGCTGGCTGGTGCCGCCACAGCCGCCCGAGGAGGTCACCGTGACGAGGAATTCGGAGGCGAGTTCGCCGGCCGCGACTTCCAGCGATCCGCTGGCAACGCGATTGCCCGTGGAGGGATTGACCGGTCCCTGGACGCGGACGGTCGGGGCTGATTCCGCCGGAACGCGTACGGACAGCTGATCCTCCCCGCGCACGTCATCATCGACGACGGCGGTGCCTTCCAGCGACACGTTGATTTCGGTCCGGACTTCGGTGGGTGCGCGGTAGGTGAACACCATTTCGCCGTCGTCATCGGTGTTTGCGCCGCCGACGCGCTGGCGGCCATCCGGCGCGGTCGCGGTGATGGAGCCGGCCGCTTCGTCACCCACGAAAGGTTCGATCAGTACGAACACGTCGGGGACCGGATCGCCCTCTGTCGTGGTCAACAGGGCGGTGAACGGATCACTGGTTCTTCCCGCGGTGACGCAGGTCGGCCCCTCGAGGGTCAGGACGTACTCGGCATCGGGATCGACGCCACCGCTGTCACCGTCCTGGTTGAGCAACCCCCCGGTCGGGGTGTCGTCCGAACAGGCGGCGAGCCCGAGGATGAACACCGTGGCCAAGCCTCTCCGGAGGCCGGCGAAAATCTTGTTGGTCATGGCGGCCTTATACCACGTTCACCGCCTGATCCGTGGCGAATCCGGGTTGAAAACGGTCGTTTTCAACCCGCTCAATGACTAGTCGATCGCCAGGGATTCGCTCACGATCTTCGGCGTGATGAAGATCAGCAGTTCGCGTTTGGTCGAGACATTCCGCTTGTTCCGGAACAACGCGCCCAGCACGGGGATGTCGCCCAGCAGCGGCACCTTGGTGATCAGTTCGTTGTCGGTTTCCTCGTAGATACCACCGAGGACCACGGTTTCCCCATTCTCGACCAGCACCTGGGTGACGACTTCGCGCGTGTCGATGGACGGGATGGTGCCGCCCAGCACGTTCGCAACCTGCTGGCCAACCGTATCGGAACTGACGGCCAGATCCATCACGACCCGTTCGTCCGGGGTGATCTGCGGCGTCACGGTCAGCGACAGCACCGCCTTCTTGAAGGAGATGGAGGTCGCGCCGCTGGAGGTGGACTCCTGATACGGGATTTCCACGCCCTGCTCGATCGAGGCCTGCTTGGCGTTGGCGGTGATCACGCGGGGCGATGAGATCACGTTGCCGCGTCCTTCGGCCTGGAGGGCCGAGAGTTCGAGGTCCACGAGGTAGTCGGAGCCGAGAATGGCGAGCGCGAAGCTGCCCGCGGCGCCGGAGACCGGCAGGCTGACGTTGAAGCGGTCCTGCAGGTCGCCGAGCTCGATCGGGAAGCCGGGCGTGTCGTCGGTGAAGTCGCTGACACCGACGTCCGTGGCTTCCAGGCTGCCCGAGGAACTGATCAGTCCGTTGTCGCCGTTGGTCGCGACCACCGACGTGCCGAACCGGGTGCCGATCTCGCGGGTGAAGTCGGAGTTCGCGATGACAATCCGGGATTCGATCAGGACCTGCCGGACCGGAATGTCCAGCCGCTCGATCAGGCTGCGGACTTCGCCGAGCTTTTCACGGGTCTCGTTGATCAGCAGCGTATTGGTCCGGGCGTCGACACTCACGCGCCCACGCTCACTCAGCAGCGAGGTGGATTCGGAGGTGAGCAGGCCGGCGATATCCGAGGCCTTGGCGTAGTTGATCTGGACGATTTCGGAGCGCAGTGGTGCCAGCTGCTCCTTCTGGGCCTGGGCCTCCAGTTCCACCCGCTCGCGTTCGGCCAGTTCCTGTACCGGCGCGACCAGGATCACGTTGCCTTCCTCGCGCATGCCCAGACCCTTGGTGCGCAGGATGATGTCCAGCGCCTGGTCGTAGGGCACGTTCTGCAGGCGCAGCGCGATATCGCCGCTGACCGAATCGCTGACCACCATGTTCACGCCGGCGACGTCGGCGATGATCTGCAGCAGCGCGCGGATGTCCACGCTCTGGAACGACAGCGAGATCCGTTCGCCCGTGTACTTGGGCTTGTCGCGTTCACGCTGTTCCAGCTCGGCCAGAGTCAGCGGTTGCAGTTCCAGCGTGAAGACGCTGCCGGACTGATAGGCGACCTGATCGAAGTCCCCGGAAGAGATCGGGGACACGACGATGCGTGAGTGGATGCCATCCTGCATGGCGTCGATGTACTTCACCGGCGTCGCGAAATCGAGCACGTCCAGGCGCCGGGCGAAGCGGTCGGGAAGGGCCGTGTTCTTGAACTCGGCGATGATCTTGCCGCCTTCCTCGCGGACGTCCACCGGCGTCTTGGGATCGGTCAGCGTGACGATGATCCGGCCCTGACCGGTTTCGCCGCGGCGGAAGTCGATGTTGGTGATCTCCGGTTTCGGCGCGGGCGCGGCCGCGCTCGCGGCGCTGCTGCGGGCCGGCGCGGCGTTGGGGCGACCCGCCAGCTCGACGATGATCTGCGAGCCGCGCGAGCTGACCGTGTAGGGCACGAGCTGGTGCATCTCCACGACCACACGCGTGCGGCCGCGGGCCTCGGCGGTCGCCACGCTGGTGATCTGGCCGATGTTCACCTTCTTGTAGCGCTCCGCCATGGCGCTGCGGGTGTCGGGCAGGTCCAGAGACAGCCGGGCCGGCGATTCCACGGTAAAGGTGCGCGGGTCCGGTGCCGGCTCCGACAGGCTGAGGACGATGCGAACCGCATCGCCCGGCATCGCCGTGAAGGACACGTCCTGCAACGCTCGGGTGGGCCCCTGGGCGGAGACATTGGCAACCGCAAGCAGTAACGCGACCCCGGCGCTCAGGCTTGCCGCAAATCGTATGTTGGCAAATCGAGCCATCTTGCCCACTCCCTAGTTTTCGCTGAGCGCTATTGAGGCGGAACGCTGCATAAAGCCTCCGAAGCCGTCCGGGATAATTTCTTCAAGCGTGACCTCGGCTTCGGTAATCCGGGTGATCTTGCCGTAGTTCTGGCCAAGGTAATTCCCGACCGAGACTCTGTGCACGATGCCATCCGGCGCGCGGATCAGCACGTAAGTGGCCCGAGGCGTGCTGAGCGTGCCGACCATGCGCAGGCTGTCCAGCGGGAATTCCTCCAGCGCCTCGCGGTTGCGATTGGCATCCGGACGGATGCTGTTTTCCGGCGAGGGACCGCTGTCCGGCGCATCCTGGGCCTGTGGCGTGAACGGATCGCGTCGTTCGGCGGGCACGTACTCGAACGGTTCGTACTGACGAATCTGCGGAATCGGCTCGACCACCGACGACTTGCGGGCCTTCACCTCGGCAATGTACGCCTCCAGTTCCGACGTGTCGCGGCCGCAGGCGGTGACGCCGAGCAGGCACACCAGCCACAGCAAATGCTTCGTCGCCCGGCTCATTCTTCTTCCTCGTCGCTTTCGTCGAGGTAGCGGAAGGTCTTGGCCAGCGCCTGCATGCGCAGTTCGCCTTCCGGAGCACCACTGTTGTTGCGACGGCCACCACCGGCGGGTCGGATCTCCACCTGATCGATGGTGACGATACGCGGCAGGGCGGCCACGCCGGAGACGAAGGCGCCCATCTCGTGGTAGGTGCCGACCACCGTGATCTTGTTGGGCAGTTCCGCGTAGAACTCCTTGGTGACCGGTCCCTGAGGCTGGAACAGCTCTTCCTCCAGACCGCTGGCGACGCGGGTCTGGGAAATGTCGTTGAGCAGGTTCGCGACCTCGGTCCGGTTCGGCAGCTGGCGCAGCATCGCGCCGAAGGAGCGGCGCATCTCCTCGAGCTGGGCCTTGTAGGCGTCGAGGTTGGCGATCTTCTTCTGCTTGTTCTCGAAGGTCTTGCGCAGCTGGGTTTCCTCGGCCTCGACCTTGTCCAGCTGCTCGAATTTGGGTTTGACCAGATACCAGCTGCCGGCGCCGATGATGATGGCCATGATCAGGATGACCGCGCCGATGCGGGCGTAACCAGGCCAGGCGCCGGGGTTGTTCGGGTCCAGGCCCTGGAGTTCGTCGAAGATTTCGCGTGCGTTCACGAATCGTCCTCGCTCGCGTTGTCGCCCGAGGGACGGACATTCTTCACCTGCAGCGTGAACTGGCTGGACCGTCCGGTGCCGCCGCGTTCACTGCTGGTCTTGATGACCACCAGACGCGGATTCGAGAACCACTCCGAGGCGTCCAGGTTCTTCATGTAGGTGGAGACGCGCCCGTTGGATTCGGCCACGCCCTCGATGGTGGTCGCCTGTCCCTGCTGGCGAATCAGGGTGAGGAAAACGCCGTCCGGCAGCGTGTTCACGATCTCGTCGAAGAAATGCACGGTCTGCGAGCGGCTGGCCTGCAACTCCTCGATGATGCGCATGCGCGCCAGCAGGTTGGCCTTGACGCGCTCGAGCTCCTCGATCTCCTTGATCTTGCGATCGATCGCCTTGATCTCGGACTTGAGCATGTTGTTGCGCTTGTTCTGGTGCTCGATGGCACCGTTCATGAACCACATGCCCCCGTAAACCAGCAGCGCCGCGACCAGAGCGCCGCCGATCGCGGTCTGGGCGAACTGCTTCTTCAGCCGATCGCGGCGTTCCTCGCGCCAGTCGAGTAGGTTGATCCGCTTCATGGCGTATCGAATGCGCGCAGGGCCAGGCCGCAGGCCAGCAGCATGCTGGTGGCGTCACGCTCGACGAGCTGCGGCTTGGCACGTGACATAACGGTCATGTCGGCGAACGGCTGGGCGATGGCCGTGGGGATGTCCAGGCGCTCGCTGATCGTCGTGTCCACGCCGGGGATGCCCGCGCAGCCACCGGCCAGCAGAATCTGGTCGATGCGTTGCGCTTCACCGGAGGACGCGAAGTAGAACTGCAGTCCGCGATCGATCTGCTGCGCCATGTCCTCGACAAAGGGGGCGAGCACCGAATCGTGATAATCCTCCGGCAGGTTCCCGAAGCGCTTGGCCTTGCCGGCTTCCTCCCAGGACATGCCGTAATGCCGCATGATGTCCTCGGTGAGCTGGCGCCCTCCGAACTGCTGGTCGCGGGTGTGCACGACCTCGCCGTCCTGAAGAATGATCGTGGACGTGCCGCTGGAGCCGACATCCACCACCGCGACGGTGCGGCCGCGGCCCTGATCGGGCATCTGCGGCTTCAGCACTTCGCAGGCGTTCTCGAGCACGAAGGCCTCGATGTCGACGATGGCCGGTTTCAGGCCGCCGAGTTCGAGCACGCTGATGCGTGATTCCACCGTGTCCTTGCGGCAGGCCGCGAGCAGCACGTCCACCGTCTCGTCGGTGTTTTCGGTGGGGCCGAGAATCTGGAAGTCGAGATTCACGTCGTCGATCGAGTACGGGATGTACTGATCGGCCTCGACCTTGATCTGTTCCTCCATGTCCGCCTCGCTCAGCGACGCCGGCATGGTGATCGTCTTGGTGATGACGGAGGAGCCCGCGACCGCGACCGCGGCACGCTTGGTCTTGGTGCCCGCGCGCTGGACGGCCTTGGCGATGGCTTCACCGACCGATTCCGGCTCATTGATCTGCTTGTCGACCACGGCCGCCGGTGGCAGACCCTCGATGGCGAACGCGCAGACCTCGTAACGGGAGCCGGCCCGACGCAGTTCCAGCAGCTTGATCGCGCTCGAACTGATGTCGATGCCCAACAGGGGTTCCGGCCCGCGGCCCAAGAGCTTGTCTAGCATCCCCATGTATAATGTGCGCTTGAGCACACCCCCCTTTGAGTAGGCTTCCCACCTCACCGCCTGCGATGGGCAGACAGCCCCGCTAACTATAGCCCAGTGTGACTCGGAATCAACAAGAAGATACGAGCACAAATCCTTGATCCAACGCCCAAACCTGCGTGCCATGTCTCAAGTTGACGGTCATCGAAATCGACGCCCGGGTCGAATCATCCTGATTTGTGCGGCCATCGTCGTCGGCCTGGGGCTGATGGGCGTCATTGGCGCGATCGGCGGTTTCTTCGCCCTCGGTGCCTATTTCAAGCCCGACCTGCCGCGGGTGACTGGTCTGGATGATCTGGAATTGCAGGTTCCGCTTCGCATCTACACCTCCGACGGCGTGTTGATGCGCGAGTATGGCGCCGAGCGCCGCGCGCCCCTGTCTTTCGACCAGTTGCCGCAATCCTTGATCGATGCCGTGCTGGCGGCCGAGGACGATCGCTTTTTCGAACATCCCGGCGTCGACTGGCAGGGGCTTGTTCGCGCGGCCTGGGTGCTGGCGACAACGGGAGAAAAGTCCCAGGGCGGTAGCACCATCACCATGCAGCTGGCGCGAAATTTCTTCCTGACATCGGATCGGACCTATGAGCGCAAACTGCGGGAAATCTATCTTGCGCTGGAGATCGAGAAGCAGCTCACCAAGGAGGAGATTCTTGAGCGTTATCTGAACAAGATCTTTCTCGGCAACCGGGCCTACGGGGTCGGTGCCGCGTCGGAGGTCTACTACGGCAAGCCGGCCGAGGAGCTGACGCTGGCTCAGGCGGCGATGCTCGCGGGTCTGCCCAAGGCGCCGTCCGCCTACAACCCGATCGCCAATCCCGAACGCGCCCTGATCCGCCGCAACTACGTGCTGCGGCGCATGCATGAACTGGAGATGATCAATCAGGCGCAGTTCGACGCGGCGGTAACCTCGCCGGTGACCGCGGAACTGACGCGGGGGCTGGGTGAGATCGAGGCCGACTACATGGCCGAGCTGCTGCGCGCCGAGATGGTCGACCGCTACGGCGAGGACGCCTACACCGGGGGCTACCACGTTCGCAGCACCATCGATGCGAGCCTGCAACGGGCGGCGGACGAGGCGTTGAAGACAGCGCTGCTGGCCTACGACCAGCGTCACGGTTACCGCGGGCCGGAGGCGACGTCGGTCTTCGGCGCGGACACCGACTGGTCGGATGCCGATGTCGATCTCGCATGGCGTCAGCAGCTCCGCGATCTGCCGCTGATTCGTGGTCTGCCCGCTGCGATGGTGGTGGGGCGCGAGGACGGCGGGCTGGTCGTGCGGACGCTGAACCTGGGCGAACAGGTCATCACCCCCGAGGGTCTGGCCTGGGCGGAACTGGATGAGCAGACGACGCCTACGCCCGGTCACGTCGTGCGCATGGAGTCGGTGGAGACCGACGACGGCGCGAAGATCTGGCGGCTGGCCCAGATCCCCGAGGTGCAAGGCGCGTTCATCGCGCTGGATCCGGTGACCGGGGAGGTCAAGGCCATGGTCGGCGGGTTCGACTATTTCCTCGGCAAGTTCAATCGCGCGGTCCAGGCGCAGCGTCAGCCCGGCTCGGCGTTCAAGCCGCTGCTGTATTCGGCGGCGCTGGCCAACGGCTTCACCCCGGCCTCGGTGATCAACGATGCGCCGGTGGTATTCGACGATCCCGCGCTGGAAGACACCTGGCGGCCGGAGAACTACACCGGGCGGTTCTACGGGCCGACACGCATGCGCGAGGCCCTGGTCAATTCGCGCAACCTCGTGTCCATCCGCCTGCTGCGTCAGGTCGGCATCGACCGGGCCAGGGACCACATCAGCCGCTTCGGCATTCCACAGGATCGACTGCCGCGCAACCTGTCGCTTGCGCTGGGCAGTGGCGTGCTGTCACCGCTGGAACTGGCCCGCGCCTATGCGGTGTTCGCCAATGGGGGATTCCTGATCGATCCATTCTGGCTGGACGCCATCGAGTCTGCGACGGGCGAGCCGATCGCCATGCCGGAGCGGACGATCGGCTGCCTGCGTTGTCCCGGGCTGGACCAGGCCAGCCCCGCCGTTCCGATCAATGCGCAACCGCAGGTGGCGGATGACGACGGCGTCGATCCGACCACCGGGCCGGGGGTCGACACGCCGGTCGTGAAGCCGGCGCCCCGGGTCATCGACGCGGAGAACGCGTGGCTGATGACCAGCATGATGCAGGATGTTGTCGCGCGCGGAACGGCCCGTCGCGCCCGCACGCTGGGGCGCTCGGATCTGGCGGGCAAAACCGGTACGACCAACGACGAGAACGATGCCTGGTTCGCGGGTTTCAACGGCCAGCTGGTGGCCGTGGCCTGGATCGGCTTCGATCAGATGCGCCCGCTCGGACGAGGGGAGGCCGGCGGTCGCGCGGCGCTGCCGATGTGGATCGACTTCATGCGCAGCGCGCTCGACGGCATGCCCGAGTCCACCATGGAGCGCCCGGCCGGTCTGGTGACCGTGCGCATCGACCCGGTCAGTGGTGAGCTGGCGACCTACGGCACGGACGACGCCGTGTTCGAGACCTTCCCGGCCGACCTCGTGCCCAAGGCGCCCGAGCACTACTCGGACTGGAATCGCAACGGCCAGGAATCCAAGAGCGTCGAAGACCTGTTCTGATGACATCCTCCTCCGACCGCGGGCGCGCGGCGCTCGCGAATGAAGCCGCTCGCATCATTTGCGAAACCGGGCTGAAGGACTATCGGCTGGCCAAATCCAAGGCCGCGGAGCATCTGCCCGCTGATGCAATGTCGGGCATGCCCCGCAACAGCGAGGTACGCGACGCGGTGCTCGCGTATCAGCAGGTGTTCGGTGGCGAGGCGTTCGAGCGGGCGCTGGCCGACCTGCGCCGCAAGGCCATTCGCGTGATGCGCTGGCTGGCGGAGTTTCGACCGCGGCTGGTCGGCGGCGTCTACTCGGGCGCCATTGGTCTGGAGCCGCGGGAGTACGACATCCAGCTGCACGTGTTCGCCGATGCGGTTGAGGAACTGGACATCCAGTTCCTCAATCAGGGCATTCCCTTCGATACCGGCGCGGTTCGCCTGCAGGTGCGTCGTGGCGTGTTCGAGGAGCGGCCGGTCTGCGAGTTCGAGTTCGAAGGCACCCGTGTCACCGCGACGGTCTTTCCGGAGCGCGGCGGGCGCCAGCCACCGATCTCGTCAGTGGACGATCAGCCCATCCGCCGGGCGTCGATCAAGGACATCGAGGCGTTGCTGGCGGACGGATCGCCCGCCTGACCTAGGCCGCCAGGGGCGTGCTGCGCATGCTCAGGAAGTTGCTCAGCAACGCGTGGCCGTGAGCGGTCAGGATCGACTCCGGGTGGAATTGCACGCCCTCGATCGCCAGGCTGCGATGCCGCAGTCCCATGATTTCGTCGACCGAGCCGTCGTCGTGAGCGGTCCAGGCCGTCACCTCCAACTCCGCGGGCAGCGAGCCTGCTTCCACCACCAGCGAGTGGTAGCGGGTGGCCTCGTAGGGTGAGGGCAGACCGCTGAACACGCCGGCGCCGGTGTGGTGAATCTGCGAGGTCTTGCCATGCATCACTTCACGGGCGCGCACCACGCGGCCGCCGTAAACCTGGCCGATGCACTGATGGCCCAGGCAGACGCCCAGGATTGGCAGCTGGCCGGCGAAATGCCGGATCGCGTCCATGGACACGCCGGCTTCATTCGGCGTGCAGGGGCCGGGTGAGATCATCAGATGAGACGGCGCCATCGCCGCGATCGCATCGAGGCTGATCTCGTCGTTGCGCCGGACGACCACCTCCGCGCCCAGCTCACCCAGGTATTGCACCAGGTTGTAGGTGAACGAGTCGTAGTTGTCGATCATCAGGATCATGAGAGCTGGTCCGGCGCCGGGTGCGGTCGAGAAAGCGCCATTATCCGCCATCCGCGCATTGTTCTGCGAACCCGGTCGTGGTTCTTGAGGCTTGCTGTCTTGCCTGGCGCGTTGGGCCCTCGCAAAATTCACCAACGACCATGCGGTTCATGGTCCGTCTGGAGAGTGATGCCATGGATTTTGGATCTTTAATCGCGCGCTTCCGTGGTCGGGAGCGGTCCGAGCACAGGGGCGGTGCGCCGAACGACGTCGACACCTATTTCCGTCGTTGCGCGTTGCTCGCGTTGTTGCGCGATCTGAGCGCGCGGAACGCAGAGCTGGGCGACGTGTTCGACATGGCGCCGGACTGGCATCGGCTGTCGGCGCGGACGACGTTGCGTCAGTCCGATTTTGCCGCCGCCACCGGGGTGCTGGTGAAACGCCTGTGCCTGCGTTCGGACGGGGCGAGCGGCATGTTCAGCTTCGTGATTATCGAAAACGGGGCGGAGGCGCTGGCGCGTCTTCGCGCGGGAGATCTCGCCGGGCTGGAAGCCATCGTGGGGCCGACCGCGCAACTGGATGCCGAGCGCCGTCAGGCCGCGGCCCACGCGACAACCACGGCGGCGCAGCGGGCTATCGAGACCGACCTCGCCAAGCACTTCGCAATCGGCTACAACAGCGTGTCGCAGGCCAAGCGCGTGAGCTGGCAGCAGATGGACGCCTAGACCGCCGTCTGACCTCAATCTGGTGGCGTGGGGCGATCCCGCTTTCTGCTGTCCCCGGTAGTGAGCAACCGGCTCTCCATCTCCTGTAGTCGTTCCATCAGCCGGGCTTCCAGCGCGGCCATGTGTTCCCTGCGGTGGTCCTCGCTGTCCGCCTCGATGGACGACACGATCACGCCGATGAACATGTTCAGCACCGCGAAGCTGGTGACGACGATGAACGGCACGAAGAACGTCCAGGCCATCGGGAAATCCTTGAGGATCGGCCGAACGATGCCGTTGCTCCAGGACTCCAGCGTCATGATCTGGAACAGGCTGTAGAGCGAGCGGCCCAGCGTGCCGAAATAGGCCGGAAAAGCCTCGCCGAAGACCTCGGTCGCGATCACCGCACCGACATAGAAGATCAGCCCCAGCAACAGCACCACCGATCCCATGCCCGGCAGCGCGCCGAGCAGGCTTTGCACCGTCTGGCGCAGGCTGGGGACCACGCTGATCAGGCGCAGGACCCGGAACAGGCGCAGGGTGCGGAGCACCGACAGCGGCCCAGCCGCGGGGAGGTAGCAGATCGCCACGACGCTGAAGTCGAACCAGAACCAAGGGTCACGGATCGACTTGCGTGGAATCAGCAGCAGTCGCAGCAGGATCTCGATGGTGAAGATCGTCAGCGCAAGCTGGTCGAGCCCATGCAGCGCGTCGCCCCAGCGCGCCGTGAGCTGCTCGCTGGTCTGCAGGCCCAGTGTCACGGCGTTCACCATGATCACGGCGGTAATGAAACGGCCGAAGGCATCGCTGGTCACGAGGCGGCGGAGCCGATCGATCATGTCTAATCCGGTGGGTCCGAACGGGTGGCGGGCGCGGATTGTTGCCGATTCACGCGTGACATGCACGAGTCTTGCCGATGAGCTTGCGGCGGCGATCGGGTAGGCTGCGCCGCTGAGGGGAATTCAGCGACAGACCATGCATCCAATCGTACTCATATTGCTCGCGGCCATCGTGATCGCCGCTGTCTTCGGTTTAGTCTCGATCTCGCGGGGCACGCCGGGCGCCGACGAGGATCCCGAGCCCCGGCTGCGTCGCGTGCTCGTGACGGGGCTGGCGGTCCTGCTCGCCATCAATGTCGCGATGGCGGGCTTTGGCTGGTTCGTGGTCCAGAGCTCCGGGCAGGACGGCAACGCGGACACCGCTGGCGAGGCGCTGGAATTGTCGAATCGCCTGCTTGCGCTGGAAGCCCGTCTGCAAACCCTGGAATCGAGGGTGTCGGCAGGCGAGGACAAGCCGGTGCCCGCCGGCGATCGCATCGTGCCGGCGATCGAGTCGGTGATTGTTCGACGCAGCCCGGGAGGGGAATCCCTGACGCATCTGCCCGGTGGTTCGGGCGTGGATGTGTCCTATTGCATGGCGCGCCGCGAAGCCGGCCAGTACTGGTGCGAGATCCGCACGCCGTCCGGTGAAACCGGCTGGGTGCCGCGTACGCTCATCGAGCCGCCCCCGGAACTGTCCGGAGAGCGCGGCGGCTGAAGCCGGGCGATTACGCCGCGGGTGCCAGCATCTGCTGGCCGATCCGCTCCGCGGATTCCGGGCTCACCAACTGGCCGACCAGGGCCAGCGCGAAGGCGATGGCCGTGCCGGGCCCCTGGCTGGTGATCAGCGCGCCGTCGCGAACCACCGGCTCGTTCAGCCAGGTGCCGGTTTCCACCCGCTCCGCGAAGGACGGGAAGCAAGTCATGCGCCGGCGGGCGAGCAGACCGCTGGGTTCCAGCGCCACCGCCGGGGCCGCGCAAATCGCCCCCAGCAGGCGGCCCGCGTCGAGTTGCTCGCGGGCCATGTCCATCAGCGCATCGCAGCGGCCCAGATGTTCGGCGCCGGGCATGCCGCCCGGCAGGACGACGGCGTCAAAGAACTGATCGCGGCAGTCGTCGATTAATGCGTCGGCCTCGATGCGGGTGCCGCGCGAGGCCTCGATCTGGCGCCGTCCCGGCATGCAGCTGGCGACCGTGACGTCGACATCGGCGCGTCGGAGCACGTCGATGACGGTGACGGATTCGATATCTTCGCTGCCATCGGCGATGGCCACGAGTGCGGTCGGCATGGGGGACTCCGTACTTCGAGTGGAACCCGCGACGCTATCAGGCTCAGCCGATCTGGCAACACCGTGTGCTACTGGATCGGCGCGAACTCGAACGAGGGGTGGGCCGAACTGCCGGCGTCGTCGTAGTAGCCCAGCATCCGCAGGCGCCAGAACGTTCCGCTGCGGTCGCGGACAACGTAGACGACGTCACGCGGCGAGATATGGTGCACACCATTCCCGTCGTTGCAGAACCCGGAATAGTAGTACCAGCCGAAATCGCCGTTGATGCCGCCGCAGGCGCCGTCTCCGGTGTTTTCTGCCGGGGGGTAGGTGACGAAGGCCAGCGCGTCGGTTTCGTCGCTGTGCCATTCGGCATCGCCGGGCACCGAGGTCGTGCTCGTCCAGTCTCCGCCCAGCATGTCGTGCAGCGCCGCGTCACCCGGGCCGGATGCGCCGCCGTTGAGCCGGATGTCGGTACGCTGCACGGCAATGTCCCAGGTCAGTTCGTCGTCCGGGCTGGCGGGTTCCACCTGCAGAGCATTGATGAGGTCGATGTAGACCCAGGCCTCTTCCGAGCTCGCGTCGACATCGGCCCGCTGACCGTCGGCGGTGCCGGAGAACGTCACGGCGCCGAGCGGAACCACGCCGCCACCATCGGTGCTGCAGGGTGAACCGGGAATCTCGATCAGATCGAATTGCGGATGACCGTCGCTGCCCTCCGGTGAGTTGTAGCCGGTCATGCGCAGGTTGAAGTACCGGCATTCCACGCTGCGGATTACATAGGCGACGTTGTCACGGGCCGTGATCGCCGACCCCGCGGGGATGCCGGCATCGTGATACCAGCCATGGTCGCCTTCACCGGTCAGACGGTCCGGTTCGAGGTCCGCTTCAGGATGGTTGGCGAACACGTACTGGGTGCCGAATCCGGTGAACAGCCCGCCTCGTTCGTCGGTCAGGTAGTCCACCGCGGAGGGCGGCGGGGCGCCGGTGACCGATTCCCAGGGGTAGGGTGTGCCGGCGTCCACCTTGTCGGGATAGACGACCACGGGCTGCCCGCCGGGAGGTGCGCCGGAGACACCGCCGTTGAGCTTGATGTCGGTGCCGAGAAACGCGATGTCCCAGTCATCGCTGGCGTCGGGCGCATCGGGCGCGACCTGTGTCTGGGTTTCCAGGTCGATGTAAACCCAGTTGCCAGCGGTCGTGTCGATGTCACCGTGGTAGTAGCCGCCGGTTGCCGTGAACGTTGCCTGGGGCCCGCCGGGCCCCGGCAGACCATCCTGCGTGGTGTCGTCATCCTGATGGTCGGGAGGCGACAGGTCGTCCGCGCAGCCGCCGAGCAGCATCACGGGAAGGATGAGGCCGGCCAGCAGGGCGGCGGGGTGACGGGATCGCAGCATCAGAAGTCCCTCCGAAGTTCGAGGTAGGCGGCGCGGGGCTGGATTGGAAGAAAGCGCGGATCGCCCTCGTCCAGCAGGTTCTTGACGCCCGCGGCGACGTGGAGCGGCGCGAAGCCGCGCCACTCCGCGCGGACATCGAACAGACCGTAGGCCTCCGCCGTGCCGGCGCCGGTGGGTGGTCCGCCGGTGTCCAGTTCCACGCCGAATTCGCGCTCGCCGATCCATGTGCCGCGCAGGCCCAGCGCATAGCGGGTGCGTTCGTAGTACACGGCGGCGTTGGCGCGGTGCTCGGCCCGGCCGCTGAGTGGCTGGCCCGTGTCCCTGTCCTCGCTGTCCAGATAGCCGTAGCCCAGCCGCAGCTGCACGCTGGGAACGGGGCGCCACTGCATCTGCAGATCGATGCCGTTGAGTCGGGCGCGGGCGACATTGCGATAGCTGTAGATGGTCGGCGGCCCCGGTTCGACGAGCACGATCTCAATCAGATCCTCGACGCGGTTGTGGAAGAGGGTCGCCGTCAGGCTCGTCGTGGCGTTCGGAAGCCAGGTGGTGCCGATGTTGAACCCGCGGCTGCGCTCGGGTTCGAGATCGGGGTTGCCATCCACGCGGTAGCCGACCGCGGTGTTCTCGAAGCGCAGCAGCATCTGCTTGAAATCGGGGGCGCGGTAACCGTGGCCGTAGCCGATCCGCAACAGCCAGTCGCGGGTCAGGTCCAGCCGAGCGGCGAACTTGGGTGACCACTGATCACCGAACAGCGAGTCGCGGTCGTAACGCAGGCCGGGGACCAGCGTCAGCGCGCCGCCCAGCAGCGCGAAATCATCCTGCAGGAACACGGCCTGGCGGTCCCGCTCACCATTGTTGTCCAGCCGATCGGCTTCCAGGGTTTCGAACTGGTGTTCCACGCCGAGGGTGATCAGGTGCTGGCCCGCGAGGTGGTTGATCTGGACACCGCCCAGACCGATCTCGTCCAGCGTTTCCTCGTCGGTGACGCCGTCGGTGGTGTTGCGCTGGACCTGGAGATACTGGTCGAAATAGCGCTGGTAGCCGAGGCTTAACTCCACCTCGGTCGACGCGCCGATCCGCAAGCGTGGAGTGAGCTGCGTGCGCACTTCCTCGATACGCTTGGTGGTGTCGTAGATGCGTCCACCGGTCCCCGAATCCACGCGGGTCGTGTCATCCAGCGAGTAGGCACCGTAGCCGGAGACGCTGACGGCTTCGGAGGCCGTCCAGTTCAATTGCCCCGACGCGAACCGGCTGACGCCATCGACCGCGTCCTCGCCCGGCGTGGTCTCGTCCAGGTCGTAAGGGCGCAGCCGGCTGTAGCCGCCGCTGATCTGACCGCTTAGCCGTTCACCGGTCCAGCCGCCAAACGCGAAGGCATCGCCGGCGTGGGTGTCGTCCAGCCGCGTGATGATGCTGCCGCCGTCGGTCTGCTTGCGGGTGATGATGTTGACCACACCGCCCAGCGCATCGGAGCCGTAGAGCGCCGAGCTCGGACCCTTGACGATCTCGATGCGCTCGATCTCCGCCACGCGCAGACGCGTGAGGTCGATGGCGCCGTTGATCCGGCCGATCACGCGCTGGCCGTTGATCAGGATCAGCACGTGTTCCGACGACAGACCCTGGATCTCGATGCTGGTACCGCGGCCCGAGACGCGGGTGACGTAGGCGCCGCCCTCGCGTTCCAGCAGCTCGGCGACGTCCCGTGCGCCGGAGCGACGGATGTCCTCCTCCGTGATCAGCTGGACATCAACCGGGCTGTCTCCGATGCGATGTTCGGTGCGCGTTCCGGTGACCACGACCGGTTCCAGCTGTTGCGGCTCGGAGTCGGCCGGTTGCGCGAGTCCGATCGAGGGGCTCAGCCCGACGATCATGACCAGGGCGCCGGCTCGCGGCGCGGAGCGGATCATGAACCGGCCTGCGTCGCGCCGGTTGCGGGCCAGTAGTCGGGCTTGCACATCGCGATGGTCGTCTTGCGCAGCGCGTCCATCGATTCCACCGGTTCGCGGAAGCCGATGCGGTGCACGGCCTGGCCGATGCGGATGTAAAGGCCTTCGGCATCCACGCCGGTCATTTCGGGGGTCTGGCCGAGGGAGTCGATGCCGGCGAATTCGCAGTACTTGGCGACCGCGTCGGCGTGGTCTCGATTCATGTGCGTGACCGCGCCGGTTTCCTGTTGCGGCGAAAACGGGTTGGGCCGCAGGACCTGATCCGGCGTCAGCCAGTGAATCTTGCCGAAGCCGCCGATGTAGCGCAGGCGGACGGGCGTCAGCCGCCAGAAGTTGAAATCGTGCGCCTGCTCGTAGCCGCGTGCCTCCGGAAAGAAGCGCAGGTAGCGTTCGCCCAGCTCCGCTTCGGTCTCGGCGATCGGCGCGGCGTCGGCCAGCACGCTCAGGCGTGCGCTGGCCTGCACGTCATCGACATCGGACTCGGCGATGGTCAACGAGCACTTGGGATCATGTGACAGGTTCTTGGTGTGCTGCGCGATCGTGGAGATCAGGATCAGCGGATGGCCCTGATCATCGAGCACGTACGGCGTGATCGAACCCAGCGGATAGCCTTCCACGGTGACGCTGTGCGTCGACAGCACGCCGTGGGTGCAGCGGGAGAGCAGTTCCCTGGCTTCGGTGGCAGCGTCGGTCATGGCGCCTGATGTCCTTGAAAAGATGGTGGGGCCTGCCGCGGCGCCGTACTTGCCGCCTGTCGGCCAGACAGCTATCTTAATGCGAACCATTCTTATTAACAAATTCAAGTTCATGGATTCTTTACATGCGCTGGCGGGCGGTGATCGTCGGATGTTTGTCTTGCGGGCCGCTGGGCGCATCGTTTGGCCGCGAGGGCTGTTCTGCGCGCTGGGTCTTTGTCTGATCACCGCGGTGCAGGCGGCTCCGCCCAGGCTCGTCGCCATCGGCGGCTCGGTGACCGAAACCGTGTTTGCCCTGGATGCCGGCGATCAGGTCGTGGCCGTGGACACCAGCAGCACCTACCCGCCAGTGACGGCGGAGCTGCCCAAGGTCGGTTACGCGCGCACGCTGGCGGCCGAGGGCATTCTCGCGATGCGGCCCGATCACGTGCTGGCCGCCGAGCATGCCGGGCCGGAGGCGGTGTTCGAGCAATTGCGGGGAGCCGGAATTTCAGTGACTCGGGTTCCCGATCCGCGCTCGGCGGAGGACACTGTAGCGATGATCGAGACCCTGGCGACATTGCTGAACCGCCCCGAGCAGGGCCAAATCCTCGTGAGCAACCTGCGGGCGTCGCTGCAGGGCCTGGCCGGGATGGAACTCCACCCCCGCGACGCCATCGTCGTGATCGGCGGGCAGGGCGGTCAGGTCATGGTGGCCGGTCAGGGCACGGCCGCCGATGCCATGCTGACGCTGGTGGGCGCCCGCAACGCGGCCGATCAGTTTCGTGGCTACCGGCCGGTCGGTGACGAGAGCCTGCTGCAACTGGCGCCGGACGCCGTCATCGTGCCGGATCACGCCCTGCGCACCCTGGGCGGGCTGGATGGGCTGCGGGCGCGACCCGGTCTGGCTCCGTTGCCGGATCACGCGTTCATCGTCATGGACAGCCTGTTGCTGCTGGGGATGGGGCCGCGCATGGGGGACGCCGCGCAGTCGCTGGCTCGTTCCCTGGACGTCGCGGGCCCGTGATGCGCATCGCCCCCCGGGCGCGCCTGCCGGTTACCGGCGGGCTGCTGGCGGCGACGCTGGTTGCCGCGCTTTGCGGTCTGGCGCTGGGGCCGTTGCAGATTCCGCTGGCGCGAACCGTGGACATCGTGCTGAGCCTGGTCGGGCTGGGGCAGTCGTCGGTGCCCGCGCATGAACAGGCGACCATCGAGATCATCCGCATGCCGCGCGTGCTCATGGCGCTGGTCACCGGCGCCGCGCTGGCCGGCGGCGGCGCGGTGTTGCAGGGGCTGACCCGCAATCCGCTGGTGGAGCCGGCGCTAATCGGCATCTCCAGCGGCGCGGCGCTGGGCGCGGCCATCGTGATCGTCGTCGGCCTCGGCAGCGTGCTGCTGCCGGCCGCGGCCTTCGCCGGCGGCCTGCTGTCGGCGCTGGCCGTGTTCGCGCTGGCGCGGGCGGACGGCCGGACCTCGGCTGTCGCATTGCTGCTCGGCGGAGTCGCGATCAACGCGCTGACGGCGGCCGCGCTGGGGCTGATGATCTACGCGGCGGACGATCAGGAGCTGCGATCGTTGACCTTCTGGATGTTCGGCAGTCTGGCGCGCACCGACTGGGATGCGCTGCGTTGGCTGATTCCGCTGGTCGGCGTCTGCTGTGTGTTCATGGTCCGTGAGCATCGGGCGCTGGACGCGCTGGCGCTGGGCGAGCAGGTGGCCGGGCATCTGGGCATCGATGCGCAGCGCGTGCGCAACCGGCTGCTGACGGTGACCGTGCTGGCGGTGGGCGCCGTCGTCGCCTACACCGGCGTCATCGCCTTTGTCGGTCTGGTCGTTCCCCATGTCGTCCGGCTGCTGCTGGGCGCGCATCACCGTTTTCTGATTCCCGGGAGCCTGATCGTCGGCGCCGGACTCACGGTGGTTGCCGACACGCTGGCGCGCATGATCGTGGCGCCCGCGGAGCTGCCGATCGGCGTCGTCACCTCGCTGGTCGGCGCGCCGGTGTTCATCACGCTGCTGTGGTCGCGGCGGCGGGACTACGGTCAGGAGGGCGCATGAGTCTGGCGGCTCTACAACTCGCCCGCAGCGATGCGGGTCACCGCCGTATCGATCAGGTCACGGCGACTTTCGAGCCGGGCCGCCTGCATGTGCTGATCGGCCCCAACGGCAGCGGCAAGACCAGCCTGTTGCAGGCGCTCGCCGGCGATCTGGCGCCGGATGCCGGCCGCGTTGCCTGGCAGGGCGAGGACCTGAGTCATCTGGACCGGCGGCGCCTGGCACGGGTTCGCGCGGTGCTGCCGCAGCAGATGCCGGAACATCTGCCGTACATGGTCGCCGAGATCATCGAACTGGGGCGGCTGCCCTGGGCGGGCGAGGCGCGGGCGACCACGCGGGCCGCGGTGTTGCGCGCTGCGCAGAGCACCGGTGTGGAGGAGTATCTGGAGGTGCCTTACAACCGGCTCTCCGGCGGGCAGCGGGCGCGCGTGCAGCTGGCCCGCGTGCTGGCGCAGCTTGACGGCGTCCCCACGCCGGCCGTGTTCCTGCTCGACGAGCCGACCGCGTATTTCGATCCGTACTGGCAGCATGTCTGCCTGCGGCTCGCCCGCGAACTGGCCGCGGCCGGGCACATCGTGGTTTGCGTGCTGCACGAGCTCAATCTGGCCGCCCAGTACGCCGACTGCCTTTATCTGATGCAGGCCGGCCGGCTGGTGCTCAGCGGATCGCCGGAAGCCGTGCTGAACGATGCGCGTCTGGACCGCGTCTACGGGCTGCGCTTCAGCCGCCTGACCGATCCGGATGCGCCCGGCAGCATCCTGCTGCGCGGCGATCCTGCGGTCGAGGGCGCGACGCCGCAGGACTAGCCAGGAACGCTCAGGCCACCGCGGCGCTGGAGCCGGTCGCGCCGATCTCGGAGGACCAGCGCAGCACGCTGCCTTGCGACCGCGTCGCGTAGACGGGCTTGCCCATCACGTCGTTGACCACGCAGCCCGCCCGCCACGCGGACAGGCTTAGTTGCGGTTCGGCGATGCCGTGGCTGTGACGGCCCATGTTCAGCAGATAAAGCCGCTGCGGGCCGAGCCCGTGCAGGGTTGCCCGAAAGGCGTCGGCCAGCTCGGGTCGCCCGGCGGCGTCGCGGGCCAGATGCGGGCGCAGTGGCGCCAGGCATTCGGGCAGCGCCTCCTCCAGGCCGGTGCAGAGAATCACCACGTCGGCCGGCCAGTGTTCGATCCGCTCGTCCAGTCCGTTATGCAGTTGCAGCATCAGCGCACCCGAGCGATCCATGCGGGTGAGGCTGCGATACGGGTGCAGCGTGACGCGCGGCTTGCCGGTTTCCAGATGCGTGGATCGGTAAAGCGCCTGATAAAGCGCTTTCAGGGTGCCCGGGGAAATGCCGTCCGAGGCCAGCTTCTGCTCGGTGACGACGGCGTCACGGCGATGCGCCGGGAGCTGACGAAACGCGGCGACATACTCCGGGGTGAACCATTCGTTGGTGAACGGGGTTTCGTCCAGCGGCAGGAAGTTGGAGCGACGGGTGAACCAGCCCAGCCGGGCCGGCTGTCCCCAGTGCGCGTTCAGCACGTTGAGCACGACTTCCGCGCCGGTCTGACCGCCCCCGATCACCGCGACGCGGCGACCGCTGAGGTCGACAGGGCGCTGCCCGATCTGCAAGGCGTGGAAGCATTGATCGGACAGATGAGGACGGCAGCAATCGGGGATGTGGGGGCGCTTGCCCGCGGCGACGCACAGATGTCGGGCGCGTACGTCACGCTGGCCGACGCGCAGCACGAAACAATCGTCCTCCGCGTCGACCCGGGTCACCGGGCTGCTCATGTGGACGTTGGGCAGGCCTTCCGCCGCCCAGGCGAGGTAGTCCGAGAACTCCCGGCGAGTCACGGCGGACTGCTCGGCATTCATGAAGTCGTAGAAGCGGCCCTTGGTAACCAGGTAGGCGAGAAAGCTGAACCGGTTGGTCGGATCCACCGGCGTGACCAGGTCCTTGAGAAACGAGGTTTGCAGCTCCGCGCCGGGCAGCATCAGTCCGGGATGCCACTCGAATCGCTGTTTCGATTCAAAGAAGGCGCTGCGCAGCGGCTGGTTGTGGATCAGTGCGGCGACGGCGAGGTTGAACGGGCCGGCGCCGATGCCGGCGAGATCCAGTGGTGCATTCACGAGGCAGCCTCCAGTGGCGCGCGTTCGGCCAGTGCCAGCGGGTTGTCCAGCAGCCCGCCGACGATCGGGACGGGGCGTTCCGCGCTGTCGTCATAGCCGACGCGAAAGCGAACGCGGTTGATGCAGACGCGTTCGATCCGGGCGCGAAACAGATCGAAGGTCTCGAAGCGGGACCGAAGATCAGGGTGCGCGTGCTGGTAGTCGCGGAGCACCCGGGCCAGCACCCGGTAGAAGTCCGCTTCGTCAATGACCCGCTCCGCGTGCAGCTGCGCCGACAGGAAGCGCAGTACCGTGACGAAATGGCCGGTCAGCAGGTCGTGGATCAGGTAATGCGCCGGCAGGCGGGTCAGCACCTCGGCTGAGGCCGGCGGCAGGCTCGAACGCTCCGGAAACTCGCCGTCGACCAGGCGCAGATCGCCCTGGAAATCCTTCAGCAGTACGCGTCGAGGAACGGCGTTGGCAACGGCGATGACAATGTTCTGACCGTGCGCGACGAGTCCGATTCCGTAACGGCTGAGCAGGTGGTAGAGCGGCACGACGACGGCATCGAACAGCCTGGCCAGCCAGTCCTCGGCGCCGAGGCCGGATGCGTCGATCAGGGCGGCGCCGATGCTGCGGCCGTCGGCATCGGTCTGAAACAGCGCCGCCATCAGCATCGGACGCTCGTCACCGGCGCACAGGGACCACGGGGACTGACGCCAGGTCGCGCCGAGCAGTTCGCGGTAACGGTAGGGCGTGCCGTCGATGTCGGCGTGGTGGCGGTGGGGCACATGGATGCCGGCGACCTCCTGCATCACCGCGACGCCGCGTCGCGCCAGCGTCGTGTCGCCGCGGCAGATCGTGTTCATCCACGCGGACAGGCCGGGCCCAGTGGTGGTGAATTGCCCGGGGATGCCGCGGTAGCAGGAGGTGTTGAGCACCGTGAGCGGGAGCTTGAGATGCGGGGCGTCGCGGCGGTTGGCATTCGCCAGGGTTCGTAGCGAGATCTGCGGCAGGTAGGCGTCGCCGTGCACCCCGAGATCGATGATCTCACCTCGGGCGAGTTCGGTGGCGTAGTGCGACTGGATGTGGCGTTGCCACTGCCAGGGATGCACCGGCAGCAGCAGGTATGACGCGGGATCGACGCCGGCGGCCTCGCGCGCCCGGTACAGCGTCTCGTCGTCGCCGAGGCTGTCGCGCAACAGGGTCGACCAGTCACGGTCCGTCGGTTCACCGATTACCGTCAGCTCTCGCCGCACGGCCAGCCAGCGTAGGCGAACCGGCTGGCGCGATTCCGGCGCGTAGCGGTCGAATTCGTCGATGCCCCAGCCAAGCCGCCCCTTGTTGGCGATGGCCTTGGGGTGGCCATCCAGCAGCGCCTGCTGGTGTTCGTCCGGTAGCGCGGCCATGGCGTCGGCGGTCAGCCCGTCACGGGCGCGCAGAAGGCGCATGTCGGCCAGCAAGGTGTTGGCGGTTTCCGCCAGAAGGTTGCCCAGCGTGGTCGGCGGGATGTCCGCTTCGGTGGCGATGTCGATCAGCAGCCGGGCGGCATCGTCGGCGGGATGGCCATCGCGTGTCACCGACTCCGGCTCGACGAAAAGCCAGTCCCAGATCGTCAGCCGCGCGGAAAATTCGTAGCGGTGTGGCCCGGCGGGTACCCGATAGCGATCGGGTCCGATCAGCTCGGCGGACAGCGCCTGTTCGTAGCAAAGCTCGCCGAGCATCTTCGCGACCATACGGCGGTTGGCGAGCGTCCACGGCGCCCGGTCCGTGACGGGGGCATTCATGTGAAGCGGGTATCCGCGAAAAAGGTCTGGCGATCGCACATCAGCAATGCGGCTCGCTTGTGCGGAAAGTCGAATTCGCGGACCTTGCGCCAGCCCGGAGTGCTGGCGAGGTACTTGAGCAGGCCGGCGTTGTCGGCGCGGGGTTCTCCGACCAGCCGGTGCGTTCGCGCCTCGTCCAGCCACATGAAGTGGCAGACACTGTTGATCCACGCACGTGCGTGGACATGGCCGAGGCAGTTCGTCTCCCCGACGAGCAGGTGCATGCCGCGGTCGTAGGGCTCGGCGTCGTAGTACGGGCCGAGCCGGTCTTCCAGCGCCCAGTACAACTCGAAGTAGGCGAAGGGCTGATCATCCAGGCTCGCGATCATCGGGTCCACATGCGGATCGGCGAGCACCTTTTCGATGTAGGCGCGCTGCACGTCGGCGGGCCCAGGCTGTTCCCAGAATTCGGAGACGCGGGGATCGTTCATCCAGCGGGTGAAGCGTTCCAGATCGCGGTCCGGATCGATGCGATGCAACCGGAAGGTCTGGTCCAGCGCGTGAATTCGGCGCTCATAGACCAGCCCCGCTGGCAGGGGATGGCGACGCGGATGCGCGACGTCTCCGGTCTGCGTCCAGCTGTCGTCGTCGGCCGTTGTTGCGGCACGGTGCCACCATGGCCGCTGCTGGTAGAAGGTCTCGCGTTGCTGGACTGGCGCGATCCCTCCTGGCACCTCGCCCCGCCACTCGATGCGGGTCTGGTCCGGGTGCTGGGTGAACAGGCTGTCGGTCAGTCCGGCGAGCTGCCGTGCCGACAGGACCTGATCGAGCACCGTCGCGATGATCGAGTCGCCGTCCTGCCGGCAGACGATTGAATGATCGTCCACTGCTGCGTCGGGTGGCGATGCGGGTTGTCGGGCCGATGCGGTCAGGTTCATGGCAACAGCCTCCTAAAGGCCGGCGAGTGGATTGGGGAGCGGGTGGTAGATGGCCAGGGGATCGGCCGTCGTGGTTTCGTTCAGTCCCAGCAGCGCGCACTGGAAATTCCCCTTGGCCCAGAGCTCGGGGGCGTCCAGCACGTAGTCCAGCCAGCGGCTGTCCTCGCGGCCGCCGTCACGCAAGCTCGCCAGGTGGTCGCGCAGCACTTGCAGCAGGCGAGCCTCGGTGATCACGCCGGAGGCGCCCAGCGCGCCGATCAGGCCGAAGCAGCTGTTGACGATGAGGTAGTAGGCGAACAGCCGGTTGGCCATGGTGTCGTCGATGACGTTATCCGTGGTGTCGCCGAGATCGGGCAGGAAGGGACGCAGCAGCTTGGCGCCGAGGGCGCTGTAGCCACTGCCCTGGCAGTCGCGGAACCAGCAGCGGGCGGGCAGGCCGCCGTCGAAGCCGAGGATTAGGTTTTGCTGGTGCGCGCCGTAAAGCAGACCGTAGTCCGCCTGCGCGATCACCAGTGGCTCGATCGCCACTTCGCAGAAGCGGCGAAACCAGTGCTCGGCGGCGTCCGCCTCCGATTGTCCGCTGGAGCGGATGTGCTGCCGGACCAGATGGACTACGCGCGCATCGCCGTCCCAGGGGTGATCCTGGGTGAGCGTGGCGAGCAGGCCGATCGAGCGGTCGCGGGCGTCACGAAACGGGTTGTCGCGGAACAGTACGAGCGACTCGATGATTGGCTCGCTATCCGCGGAGCGCAGCATCAGGTAGCCGGGCTCGGCGAGCACGCGAAACTGCGGATAGCGCTGCTCAAACGCCTGTCCCACCGGCGTGCGACGAATCCGGGGCACCTCCAGGCCGCGAGCCATCTCCCCCGGCTGCAGCGTGCGCAGCGAGTTGGTCAGCCGCAGGCTCATCGAGCACTTGAGCATGTACGGGCTGTGGCTGGCGTGGATGGCCCGCAGTGACGAAGTGGCGTGCCAGTCCGGCCGGCCATCACCCAGTTCGATGATGCGTCCCGAGCGGAGCAGGTCGCGGACCCGAGGGTGGTCTCGCAGTTGTTGCCACTGCCAGGGGTGGGCCGGGATGCGGACCATGTTCTCGGAGACGGGTGGCAGGTCATCTTCGACATCGCTGTCATGAACAGCCCGTGCCATGGCCGTCGCCGATTCGACATCGCCATGCGCATCGATCAGGCAATCGCGATCCACACCCAGCCAGCGCAGCGCGAAGCGCCCGCCGAATTCCGGCGCGTAGAGCCGGGCTTCCACCTGAGTCAGCGGTTCCCGGCTCTTGGGCGTGGGATGCACGCTGTGGCCGGCCAGTAGCGCCTGTTCCGAAGCGGCGAAATTCAGCGGAGCTTCGAACAGGGACTCCATGGCCGTCGACCGCGCCGCGATCGCGTCGGCCAGATTGCAGACGCTGGCATCGACCCGGCCGGAGAACGCCTGTCGCGCGGTGACGGTTGCATCCGGGAACAGCCGGGGTTCGTCGGCGATGCGCGCGGCGGCGGTGTTCAGTGACACGGGCCGAGGTGGCTCGCCCGCGGCTTGCAACAGCAGGCTGCCGACGAACTGGTGGCGGCCGCAGATGCTGCGGTAACGAACCGGTGCCCAGATGCGAGCGCCGGTCGAAGGCAATGTCACGCAGAGCGCGAGCGTCGAACCCGCGCCGGGCGGCGTGGCCCAGCCGACCAGGTCCGATTCCCTGGAAAGGGCGTTGAAAAACGCATTGATTGACAGGCGTTCTGCTGCCACCGTCGGGTTGCGCGGATCAGTCGATGCATCCGCGGGGGTGAAACCCGATGTGCCGGCGAACGCGGAAGGCGTTGGCACTTGTCGTCCGTCCATGGACATAATCACGAATGAGAATGAGTATCGATATCCCTATCGCGTCGGCATCTTGTCGTGCTCCGCACGGGCTTGCAAGTCGCGTTCGTCGGGATGTGTCGTCAGGGATTCCGGATCCGATGGCAATGCCGACACCATGAAGGCGAGCCTTCCCGCCATCGGGGCGATCGCCACGACCCATGGCGCCGCGCAGGTCGTGTTGCTTGCGCTGGTGCCGGTGTTGCAGGCGCAGTGCGGTCTCGATCTGCCCAGCATCGGTTTGATCGTGGCCGTCGGCACCGCCTGTTTCATGGTTGCCGGTCCGGCCTGGGGCGCGCTGGGCGATCGCTGGGGGCGCAAGCGCGTCGTCGTGTCGGGGCTGGTCGGCAGCCTGCTGGCGCAGGGTCTGTTTCTGGCGGTGCTGCTGGCGCTGGTCGATCAGCAACTCGCAGTTGGTGACGGCGTGATGATGCTGGTGGGGTGTCGCGTGCTGTATGGGCTCACGGCGGCCGCGGTCTACCCGGGTTGCCAGGCCTGGGTTACCGAGGGCGTGTCCGATGCCGAGCGATTGGGTCGCCTTGCCGGATTGAGCGCCGCGTCGAACCTGGGGCGCGTGATCGGTCCGGTGCTGACCCTGGTGGGCCTGCTCGCCGGGCCGGTGTGGCCGCTGTTCTGGCTGGTGGTGCTGCCGATGTTGTCCCTGGCGCTCGCCTTGTCGGTGCAGGCGGACATGCCGATGGCGCCCGCCGCCCCGATACGCCGTCCCGTGCTGCGCATGCCTGGCCCGGGACTGCGTGGTTGCCTGGTCATCGCGCTGCTGACGACCACGGCCGTCGGTCAGTTGCAGATGCTGCTGGGTCCCGTGCTGACCGATCGCTACGGGCTGGATGCCGGCGCGGCATCTTCGGTGGCCGCGGTCGTGCTGCTGTGCGTGGCCGTGATCGGGGTGGCGACGCAGTGGCTGCTGGTGCGACGGATTGGCTCCGCGCGGTCGGGGCTGCTGGCCGGCGCCCTGCTGATGGTCGTATCCGGCGTCGGCATCTGGCCGCTGCTCGGCACCGGCTGGGCCGCCCTGCCGTTGGGTCTGTTCGTCGTCGGACTCGCCATCGCCACGCCGGGGTACACGGCCTGGGGCAGTCACATGGTCGGGCAGGCCCGCCGCGGCCAATGGTTCGGCTGGTTGGCCATCATGCACACGGCCGGCTACACGGCGGGGTTCGCGATCGCCGGATGGCTTTATGCGTGGCGCCCCGACTGGCCGTTGGCCGGTTTCCTGGCCGCGCTGCTGGGCGTGGCATTGGTGGCCGGCACGCTGCGACGGCGGGGCGACGATTCGGCATCGCTACAATCGCGGCGGCAGCGGGCGTAACATGCCCGCCATGAGCGATTTCAAAGGCATTCCCGTCGTTGGCAGCGGTAGCAAGTACCGCACGGAGCAGGGCTTCACCGCGATCAAGGACGGCATGAAGCAGCGCAACGGCGCCGACAAACCGGAGCGGATGCGCAAGCCCTCGTGGATCAAGGCGCGTCTGCCGTCCGGTCCCGGCTACAACGCGACCAAGCACAATGTCGACACGCATCGGCTGGCGACGGTCTGCGAGGAATCCAAGTGCCCGAACATCGGCGAATGCTGGAGCCACGGCACCGCGACGATCATGTTGATGGGCGAGGTTTGCACCCGCGCCTGTCGGTTCTGCTCGGTGAATACCGGCAATCCGCGCGGCTGGCTGGATGCTGACGAGCCGAAGAACGCCGCGGAATCGGTCCGGCTGATGAACCTGCGCTACATCGTGCTGACGTCGGTGGATCGCGACGACCTTGCGGACGGCGGGGCGTCCCACTACGCAGCCTGCATTCGCGAGATTCTCAAGGTGAACCCCGACGTGAATGTCGAGGCGCTGACGCCGGATTTCTCCGGCAGCCACGCCGCCGTCGAGACCGTCGTCGATTCCGGACTGCATGTCTTTGCGCAGAACGTCGAGACGGTGCGCCGGCTGACCCACCCGGTTCGCGACGCTCGCGCCAGCTACGAGCGCACGCTGGACGTGCTGCGCCATGCCAAGCAGCACCGGCCCGACGTCATCACCAAGACCAGCCTGATGGTCGGCCTGGGCGAGACCGAGGACGAGATCATCGAGGCCATGGACGATCTGCGGGCCATCGACGTGGACATCGTCACCTTCGGCCAGTACCTGCAACCGACGCCGAACCATCTGCCCATCGAGCGGTTCGTGACCCCGGACGAGTTCGCGCGTTACCGTGAAGTCGGGCTTGCCAAGGGCTTCATGGAAGTCGTGTCCGGTCCGCTGGTGCGTTCCAGCTACCGTGCCGACCGCGTGTTCGACAAGAACAACGTGGGCTTGCCCGCGGCATCCTGAGCCCGTCGGCGTGCCCCGGGCGGGCACGCTTCATGAATCGGGGGAACCCTGACGGTTCCCGTTGCTCGGATACGCCATGGACGTGATTCAGAATCTGATCGAATCGATAAGCTGGGACGTGATCATCGGAACATCGGTGCGCGTCCTCCTGATCCTGATCATCGGCCTGGCGCTGATGTCGGCGACCAAGCTGCTGCTGACCCGACTGGAAGCCCGGCTGATCACGCAGAGCAAGCGGTCGGGCGAAAACCCGGGGGAGGCGACCAAGCGGATCGAAACCCTGATCCGGCTGGTGCGACAGGGGATTCGTGTCGTCCTCTGGATGACGATTCTGCTGGTGGTCCTGAAGGAACTCGGTGTCGATGTCGCGCCGATTCTCGCCAGTGCCGGTGTCGTCGGGCTGGCCGTGGGCTTCGGCGCGCAGAACCTCGTCCGTGACGTGATTTCCGGGTTCTTCTTCATCATGGAAAACCAGGTCCGGGTCGGTGACGTTGCCATCATCAACGGCACCGGGGGGCTGGTTGAACGGATGAACTTCCGGACGATCACGCTGCGCGATCTGGGCGGCGTGGTTCACGTCTTTCCCAACGGCAACGTCAACACCCTGTCGAACCTGACGCGGGACTGGTCGGCCTACCTGATGGACATCGGCGTGGCCTACAAGGAAGACCCCGATCACGTCATAGAGATCATGCGCGAGGTTGGCGCCGAACTGCGTGAGGACCCGGTGCTGGGTCAGCACATGCTGGGCGACATCGAGATCTTCGGCGTCGACAAGTTCGGCGACTCAGCCGTCACCATCAAGGCGCGCATCCGTACGCTGCCGATCCGGCAATGGGATGTCGGTCGCGAGTACCTCAAGCGTCTGAAACGTGCCTTCGACGAGGCCGGTGTCGAGATACCGTTCCCGCATCGCACCCTGTACTTCGGCGAGGCCAGCAAGCCGATCGCGCTGGAACTGGCGGAACGGGCCCGTCGCCAGCGCGAGGTTGCGGATGACGACGCGACCAGCCGGGCCGACTTCACGTCGAATATCGATACCAACGGCTGATTACCATCAGCCGTCGCCTGGCCTTTCCCCTCAAAGCCGGGTGAATGTTCGCGAGCGTTACTGCGCTCGCTTGGCCTTCATCTTCGCGAAGAAGCTGGTGAACTCGTCCTTGGTGATGCTGCCGTCATCGTTGGCGTCGGCGCCTTCGGCCATCGGGTACGGCGCAGCCATGAACTCGCCGGAGGAGATGGCGCCGTCGTCATCGGTATCCAGCGCATCGGTTAACGCGCCCTGGTGACCCTGCATGCGGTCATGCATGCGTTGGGCGCGATCACGGGCAGCTTGCTGTTCCTCGGCACTGACCAGACCGTCACTGTCCGCGTCCAGACGCTTGAAGGCGGCTTCGCGATGCGTTTTCAGTTCGTCCTGTGTGATGACGCCATCGCCATTGGCGTCCATGCGGTCAAACATGCGTGAGCCATCGCGGAATCCAGCATGTGCGGTGGTTGCAACAGACAGCACACCGGCGGCAATCGCGGCGCAATAAATGAACTGTTTCATGGTGAGTAGTCCCTTGAGTGGATTGGTCAGCGCTTGGTACGCGCCGGGAGCGTGATTTGGTCGCCAGTGACCTGGGTCGAGCGCTTTTGACCTGCTTTGGCGCGCGAATGTTCAGACGAGTTTGAGCGGATGGGTAGAATGTCCAAGACTTTGTACGAGCCAGCGATTGTTGCCTGAGGGGAAGTGCTTGCGGCCACTACTTGCATGCTCGCGCGGGTTGGGCGCGGGGAAAGGTATTGATTGCCAGGGCCTGACGGTCGACATCCGTCGGGCGATCGCCCCCGTCGATTCCGCGGCGCGGAACGGCGTCGATCGCGGGCGACGGCCCCTGACGAAGCGTTTCACGGCAGCGGTCTGCTGATGAGCGCGCAATGAAGATATCGAATCTTCGCGTTGAGG
>NZ_CAXFCL010000105.1:0-2835 GCF_964000955.1 uncultured Abyssibacter sp. | reverse complement strand
GGTCGGGCACCTCCAGCAACATGAACGCCAACGAGGTGATCGCGGCGCTGGCGCGGCGCGATGGCCTCGACGTGCATCCCAATGATCACGTCAACATGAGTCAGTCGTCCAACGACGTGATCCCGACCGCGATTCACGTGGCCTGCGCCATCGGCATCGCCAAATCGCTGGTCCCGGCGATCCAGCACCTGATTGACGTGCTGGAAACCCGGGCTGACGAGCTCGACGCCGTGGCCAAGACCGGCCGCACGCATCTGATGGATGCGATGCCGATCACCTTTGGTCAGGAATTGCGCGCCTGGTCGTCACAACTCGATGCCGGGCTGGACCGGCTGGCGGATGTCCGCAAGCGGCTCAATGCGCTGCCGCAGGGCGGCACCGCCGTCGGCTCGGGGATCAATGCCCACACCAGTTTCGGCTCGGTGTTCGCGGAGCAAATGTCTCGACTGACCGGCCTGCCGTTTTCGCAGGCGCTGGATCACTTCGCGGCCCAGGCCAGCCTGGATACGCTGCTGGAGGTCTCCGGCCACCTGCGCGCGTTCGCGGTCAGCTACACCAAGATCGCCAACGACCTGCGCTGGATGAATTCCGGTCCGCTGGCGGGGCTGGGCGAGATCGAACTACCCACGCTGCAACCCGGTTCCTCCATCATGCCGGGCAAGGTGAATCCGGTGATTCCCGAAGCCGTGGCGATGGTCGCCGTGCAGGTCCTGGGCAACGATGCCGCGATCACCGCGGCGGCGCAGTCCGGCAACTTCCAGCTCAACGTCATGCTGCCCGTGGTCGCCAGCAATCTGGTGGAATCGATCAGCTTGCTGTCCAGTGCCGCCACCGTGCTGGCCGACAAGGCCATCGCGGGCTTCACCGTCAATCAGGCGAACGTGGATGCTGCGCTGGCGCGCAACCCGATTCTGGTCACCGCGCTGAACCGCGAGATCGGCTACGACCTGGGGTCGAAGATCGCCAAGGAGGCGTACCGGACCGGCCGGCCCGTGCTCGACGTGGCCCTGGAGCACACGGATCTCGGTGAGGAGCGTCTCAGGGCGCTGCTGGACCCGATGGCGCTGACCCGCGGTGGCATCCCGGGCAGCGACTAGCGGGGTCGGCGAGCGGTCACCGCACCCGGGCTCAGCGCAGCAGCGACACCGATTCCGGCTTGGTCACCGCCAGTTCCGCGTCGGCGCCGAAGTTGTTGCGGCCCGACAGGCTCAGGATGTCGTTGTAGCGCAGCACCCGGTCGTTGGCTTTTTCCGCCACGTAAACCGTGCTGCCATCGAAAGCGATATCCACCGGATTGCCCAGCGCGGTCTCGTCGCCGCCGACCTGTGCCCGGACATTGACCAGGCCTTCGGCACGCGAGGCGTTGTCGATGACGAACAACTGGCCGTCGGTGGCATTGTTCGCGTCGCCGACATCGGACAGGATCAGGCGATTGCTCGCGGCCACATGGATGATGCCGTGCAGGTTCACCGATACCTGCGCGCCGTTGATGGCCGGGATGATGCTGCGCGACACCGTGGCGCCGGCCTCCGTCGCCGCGCGGGCGCCGAAATCGTCATACACCAGCACCGAGCCGTCGGTGGCGGCGACGTAAAGCCGGTCGGCCGCCAGGTCGTAGTCCAGGTCCCAGATCGATGCGGTCCCGACATCGGTCGTGTCGATCACCGGGGCGGTGTTGCCATCGGCTTCCAGGCTGTAGCCCTTGATTGCCGGCGTGCCGCTGTCCGCGACCAGCAGCAGTCCCTGAGCCTGCACGATCTCGATGCCCTTGGGGCTGGTCAGCGTGGAACTGAATCCGCCAATCAGGCGATCGGTATCAGGCGCATCGAAGCTCGTGCCCGCACGGTCCGCCAGTCGATTGATGACGAGCAGGCCCGTGCGGGTGGCACCGGTGGACCCGTTGTCATAGCTGACATAGGCATGACCCCGCGTGTCGATCTGGATGCTTTCCAGCTGGCGCACCGCCGCGCCCAGCGTGCCGCCGGCGCTGGCATCGAGCATGCCGATCTCCGAGGACAGGTCGGTTTGCAGCAGCAGAATGCGCCCGGTGTCTCCCGGGCCGCCGAACAGCCCGCCGGGCGGGGCGGGGTTGGTGGAGACCGCCAGGGCCGATACCGAGTCCGCCGTGGTGAGGTCCGACGCGTCAACCGGCAGGCTGTCGCTGCTGCGCAACCGGGCGACGGATTCGGGCGCCGTGGCCTGGCGGGCATGGTCGGGCTCGACATTGCCCGACGCCGACAGGATATTGCTGAAACTCAGCACCGCGCCGTTCGCCTTTTCGGCGACGATGGCGGTGTCGCCCGCCAGGGTGACATCCACCGGGTTGCCCAGGCGGGAACGCGCGCCGACGATCCGCGTCGATGCGGGAATGCCACCAGACACCGTCCCGTTGTCGTTCAGCGTGAAGATCTGTCCGTCATCGTCCAGCGCCGGGTCGCCGACGTCGGTCACGACGATCCGGTTGCCCAGCAAGGCGATGCCGTGGAAGTTCACTGAAATCTGCTCACCTTCGGCATCCACGGGAAAGATGCTGCGGTCGGCGACGGCGGTCACGTCGGTCGAGAAATCATCGAAGATTTCCACCGTGCCGTCGGTCAGCGCCGCATAAAGCCTGTCGCTGGTCTCGTCATAGGCGACGTCCCAGGGCGCGGCGGCGGTGGCGATGCTGCTCAGCGGCGCAGCACCATCGCCGGCGGTGGTGGAGAACAGGCTGAGGCTGGCCGCCGCGTTGTCGGCCACGATCACGCGACCAATCGCGTCGATGACGACCAGCCCCTTGCCGGCGAAGCCGCCACCCAGCCCGCCGCGACCATTGATCTGGCGGTCGAATCCGGT
>NZ_CAXFCL010000104.1:0-8969 GCF_964000955.1 uncultured Abyssibacter sp. | reverse complement strand
TTAGCTGCTTCGAGGAAGTTGGTGTGACTTGGCCGGAATTCTGCCGTGGATGGAAATTTTATGAACATGAACAGAGGTTTGCCGCAGCGTCGTCGACCTGGACCATAAGCTACATCTCCGTTCTTCACGTACGTTGAAGTTTCTGATGCCTCCCTAGGGCATTTCATAAACTGTCGCTGGATGATGCGTTGGAATTCCGACTTCCGAATTTCCGCAAACGTCGTTTGGCCTGATTGATAGGCATGAACCCGGAAGGTTAGCTACTGGCCGCTTGCTACCCTTCAGCAACGCTCAGTTTTCGTAGCTCGCACGGAAAAACCTGTCCTGTCAGCTGGTTGCTGAAAGCCAGCATGGAGAGTTCCCAGTCTGCGATTCACCATGCGAGCTGAGCCGGATCGAGTTTACTGGGTACCGCCCGTCTTTTCGATTTGACCAACCCTAATCCGCTGGCCAACTCATCGGCTGGCGTGCTCACCCGTCTAATCTAAGCTTGATCACCAACAACCTTGAAGGTCACCCCTGATCCCGGCCGGATACCCAGTTGCTGCCGTACTTCCTCGGGGATCGTGACCCGACCGCTGCTCGTCACAAATGACTGCTTCATGGCTCCCGCACAAAGTAGAACGTTTGGTAAGTTTCGTGCGCTGAACCAAAGCCGACTTCCAGCGAACTAGACCCCGTGAATTCCGGCATGTAGTAGCCAGCAGACAGGTGTCGGCAAACCCATCACAATCGATACGCTTGCTTCACTTCATGTGTTGTCGGCCACGCTCTAGAAGTTAATCGAAATAACCATTTCGATTTTATTGACGCAGCTGCTAGCGCGCCATATTATCGAAACCAACATTTCGATTTTTTCGCATCATGAACATCCCGATCACGAATCCGACTGAACTGGGCGAACTGATCCGAGCGGTGCGCAAGACGCAGCGCGTGCGCATGGACGACATCCCAGGCATGAGCCACGTGTTTGTTCGCGATGTGGAACGCGGCAAGCCGACGGCGCAGATTGGGCTGGTGATGGCGTTGCTGGATGAGCTGGGTATTCGACTGGTGGCGGATGTCCCCGATGAAGCGGTGTCCAGATTGGATGACAAACCTCTGGGCGAGGAATCGACGCCCCCCAATCAGGAACGATAAGTCGTGCGTGTCTTGCAGGCTTTCGTGAATGCGGAGCATGTCGGCACGCTGCGCGAGCAGGACGATATCTGGGAGTTCGAGTATGCGCCGACCTGGATGTCGGCGCGGGGCGCCTTCGACCTGTCACCGGCGCTCCCTCGCAATGTTGGCCTGCACCGTGATGGCAGCACGCAGCGTCCGGTCCAGTGGTTTTTCGACAATCTGCTGCCGGAAGAGCAGATGCGAACGGTGCTGGCGAAAGAGGCCTCGCGCTCGACGGACGACGCGTTCGGCCTGCTGGAGCATTACGGCGCGGAATCTGCTGGTGCGCTGACGCTGCTGCCCGATGGCACGCCCCCGGATCAGCAGCACGATCTTCGGCCTTTGCCGTTCGATGAACTCAGCGAGCGCATCCGCCGCCTGCCGGATATTCCGATCAGTCGTGGCTCACTGAAGAAGATGTCGGTGGCCGGCGCCCAGCACAAGCTGCTGGTGGTCTTCGACGGCACAACGCTCTACGAGCCGGCGTCGCAGGGAACGGTGTCCACGCACATTCTCAAGCCCCAGCATCCTGGCGCCGACTACCCCGGAAGCGTGGCCAACGAGTACTTCACCATGCGGCTGGCGAACCGGGCGGGGCTCGCCGTGCCAGAGGTGTTTCTGCTGCATGTTCCGGAGCCGGTTTATCTGATCAAGCGGTTTGATCGCGACGGGCAGAATCGCCTGCACGCCATCGATGCCTGCCAGCTTCTGAACAAGTCCCGAACATTCAAATACAGTTCGGCGAATCTGGATTCACTATCCGACCTCATCGGCCGAACCCGGGCCCGCGCCGCCGCCCGGCTGGAGATCTACCGCTGGCTCTGCTTCAACCTGCTGGTCGGCAACGGGGACAACCACCTGAAGAACCTGTCCTTTCTGGCCGGACCGGCGGGGGTTGATCTGGCACCGGCCTACGATCTGCTGTCGACCAGCGCCTACGACACACTAGCGCTTGCCGGTGACAACGCACGCTGGCCCGCGACCGGCCTCGCCTTGAGCATCATGGACAAGACGCGGTTCGACCAGATCACTCGGGAAGACGTGATCGCCGCTGGCGCCCGGCTGGGCCTCTCCAGGAACACGGCGGAACGAACCCTGAACTCGATCATCGACAAGGCCATGGCCGCGGCTCCATCACTGGTGGACGAAGTGGCGGCGCAAAGCTCAGGTCTTCAGCGGGCAAGTGACCTGCGGGTGCTGAACGTGATCGTGCGTATCGTCATGACGGAGATGGCGCAGAGGCTGAGCGCGTCCTAGACAACCGTTGCCTCACACTGGATCAGCTCTCGTCGAGAACGGCCCTGACCAAGTTGATGGTCTCGTCCGACGATCCTGATGCATCAACCACGCACCACTCCATCTCCCCCAGCGCATAGTCCGCCTGGCGCCGCGCCACGGCGGCATCGGCATCCGACGCATCCTTTCCACGACTGCCGACACGGGCCTCGCGAACCTCCAGCGGCGCGTCCAGCCAGATGCCGATGAAGCGCATGCCGGCGTCTGCGGCCGCCGCCGCGATGGCGGCGCGTTCATGCGGGCGGGCGTAGACGGCGTCGGCGATGACAGCCTGGCCGACGCTGGCGACGGCTCGCGTGCGGTCGTGGATTTCGTCGTAGACGCGGGTGCTCCACTCCGGAGTGTAGTGGTCGGCGGAAAGGTGGTCGTAGATGTCGACGCCGGCGAGTTGCTTGCGCAGCACATCACTGCGCAGCCACACGCCACCGGGGGCTCGGCCCAGGGTTGGGGCGATGGCTCTTGCGACAGTGGATTTGCCGGTGCCGGAGAGCCCGCCAATCGCGACGACGACGCCGGGCGCCGGCTGCATCAGGCGTTCGGCCAGGGCGAGGTAATCCTCGGCTTCGGCGCCCGCGGCGGTGTCGCCCTGGGCGTGGCGCGCGGCGGCGACCTTGGCGCGGATCAGCGCCCGGGTGGACAGGTACAGCGGTAGCAGCGGCAAGCCCGCGATGTCCCAGCGAGCGGCCAGGTAGCGGTTGAGCGCGACGTTCGCGAGGTCCGCCCGGTCGCGGGCGATCAGGTCCATCAGCAGGAAGGCGAGATCGAACAGGGTGTCGATGACCGCGAGCCGGTCGTTGAATTCGATGCCGTCGAACAGCACGGCGCGGCCGTCGATCCAGCAGGCGTTGCGCAGGTGCAGGTCGCCGTGAACATGGCGCACGGCGCCATCATGCAGTCGGGCATCAAGCAGGCCCGCGTGCTCGGTCAGCGCGGCATCCAGCACCTTGCGCAGGGCTTGCAAACGCGCGGCGTCGAACAGCGGGCTGGCGTCCAGATCGTCCAGGCTGCTGTGCAGTTCCTCGCCGGTGACGCGGGCGCCGCCGCCATGTGATCCGGTCGGGTCGGCGGGTGGCGCGGCATCGTGAAATGTCGCCACGCCGGCGGCCAGGGATTCGATGACGTTGGCGTCCAATGGTCCGGCCGCGGCCATTTCGCTGAGCAGGGTGTCGCCGCCGAAGCGGCGCATCGCCACGGCCCATTCCAGCGGCTCACCGTCGCCACCGATGACGATTCGGCCGTCGGCATTCCGGGTGATGGGCTCCACGCCGAGATAAAGCTCCGGGGCCGCGCGGCTGTTGAGCGCGTATTCGCGCTCGCACATCTGTCGGCGGCGCTCCAGCGTGGTGTAGTCGACGAACGCGAAACGCAGCGGTTTCTTGAGCTTGTAGGCGTAGTCGCCGGCGAGAAACACGTGGGAGATGTGCGTCTCGATGTGCTGCACCGAATCCGCCGGATGCGGGTAGGCGGCCGGGTCCGCGAGGGCGTGAATCAGGTCTGCCTGTGCGTCACCGTTGGGCTGGTCCATGGCTCTATCCTGCCATGGCCGCCTTGTAGATCGCCCGGTACTGGCGCGCCGAGCGATCCCAGGAAAAGTCCGCCGCCATGCCGTTGCGCTGCAACGCCCGCCAGCTCCGCCGGGCGCGATAAAGCGCCAGCACTCGCGACAGGCCGTAATCCACACCGCCCACATCCGCATGGTCGAAACGCACGCCGTTGGCGGCGCCGGCGGCCTGGGCCTGCGGCGAGGCATCGATGACCGTATCCGCCAGCCCGCCCGTGGCATGGACGACGGGCACGGTGCCGTAGCGCAGCGCGTACATCTGCGTGAGTCCGCAGGGCTCGTAGCGCGACGGCATCAGGAAGGCATCCGCGGCCAGGTTATCGCTCTCCCCGACAATGTGGAGGCAAGGATTCATGAAAGCCACGACCGGCCCGAAACGCCCTCGTCACAGGTGATGACAGAGTCGATACCATGTTGCGATTCTTGCATTATCCAATGCCCCGGTCGGATCGTTTCCAGGTGACTTTCAACACTCGCGCCTCCGGCTGAAGCAATGGGTGCCCCATGACCGACGACGCCTCGAGCCCGGTTGCGGAAACCGGACTGACCCGTGAACAGGCGCGGGCGCGACTCACCGAGTTCGGCCCCAACGCCCTGCCCGAACCACCACAGGCCACGCTGGCCGTGGTCTTCGGCCGGCAGTTCCTCAGCCCGTTCATCTACATCCT
Source organism: uncultured Abyssibacter sp. (assembly GCF_964000955.1). Lineage (NCBI taxonomy): Bacteria > Pseudomonadati > Pseudomonadota > Gammaproteobacteria > Chromatiales > Oceanococcaceae > Abyssibacter > uncultured Abyssibacter sp. The sequence continues at coordinate 4,283 of NZ_CAXFCL010000104.1, read as the reverse complement.
GATTGTCGCCGCCGCGGCCTCGCTGGCACTGGGGCAGATTTCCAACGGCGTGTTCATCGTCGCCGTGCTGTTGCTCAATGCCGGCATCGGCACGGTGCAGGAATTCTCGGCGCAACGGGCCGCGGTGGCACTGCGCAAGATGGTCACGGGCACGGTGACCGTGGTCCGCGACGGCCAGCAGGTCACGGTCCCCGTCGGCGAGATCGTACCGGGCGATCTGGTGCAGCTCGGCAGCGGCGACAAGGTGCCCGCGGACCTGCGCCTGCTGCGCGCTCAGAACCTGCTGGTCGACGAATCCTCGCTGACCGGCGAATCCAACGCCGTCGCCAAGAACCCGGCGGAGCATTCCGACGCATCGACCCCGTTGGCGGAGATTCGCGATCACCTGTTCGCCGGCACGATGGTCACCCACGGCCGGGCCTCGGGCACCGTCGTCGCCACCGGCCTCAAGACGCGGATCGGCGAGATCGCCAGCGAGGTCACCGAGCGCGCCGTGGCCGAGCCGCCGCTGGTGCGCCGCATGCAGGCCTTCACGCGCACGGTCGCGCTGGCGATTCTGGGCGCCATCGCCCTGCTGTTCGGCGTGATGTTCCTGGGCGGGCATTACGGCACCGAGGACATGGTGCTGATGGCCGTGGGCCTGGCGGTTTCGGCGATTCCCGAGGGCCTGCCCGCGGCGGTGACCGTGGCGCTGGCCATCGGCATGCAGCGCATGGCGCGGGCCCACGTGATCATCCGCAAGCTGGTCGCGGTGGAGGCGCTCGGGTCCTGCACCTACATCTGCTCGGACAAGACCGGCACGCTGACGGTTAACGAGTTGACCATCAAGCGCATCGTGCTGCCGGACGGCAGCCGCTTCGACGTGGCCGGCCAGGGCATGACGCCGGAGGGCGAGGTCGCCGGCGACGGCGACCGGCACCATCTGTCGGCGCTATGCACGACCGGCGCGCTGGCGAACGAGGCCGCGCTGATCCACGGCACCGAGGGCTGGCGCTACAGCGGCGACGCCGTCGATGCCGCGTTCCTGGTGCTGTGCCACAAGGCCGGCCTGGACCCGGACCGGCTGCGCTCGGACAACCCGCGCGACGACCTGATGCCCTACGAGTCCGAACGCGCCTGGAGCGGGAGCCTGCATCACCACCCCGAAGGCCGGCTGCTGCACGTCAAGGGCAGCCTGGAACGCGTCGCGCTGTTCTCGTCGCACATGCGAGTCGGCGGCGAACTCGTGCCTTTCGACCATGCGCGGATCGAGGCGCAGGCGATGGAGCTGGCGCGCGAGGGCTACCGCGTGCTGGCGCTGGCCAGCCTGCCGCAGCCCGGCACGCTGGAGATTCCCGACGCTCCCAGCGGCCTGGTGTTTCTGGGCCTGGCGGCGATGATCGATCCGCTGCGCCCGGAGGCCCGCGACGCGGTCGTCCGCTGCAAGCAGGCCGGCATCGAGGTCGCGATGATCACCGGCGACCATCCGGAAACCGCACGGGCGATCAGCCTGGAACTGGGGCTGATCCATCGGGGCGATCCCGTGGTGACCGGCAGCATGCTGCGCGAGGCGGCACCAGAGGCCGTGCCGGCACTGGTGCGCGACTGCCACGTGTTCGCCCGCATCGAACCGGACCAGAAACGCCAGATCGTCCAGTGCCTGATCGACGACGGCCACTTCGTCGCGGTGACCGGCGACGGCGTCAACGACGCACCAGCGCTGCGCCACGCCAACGTCGGCATCGCCATGGGGCTGCGCGGCACCGATGTCGCCCGCGAAACCGCCGACCTGATCCTGACCGACGACAACTTCGCCTCCATCGTCCGCGGCATCGAGCAGGGGCGCATCGTCTACAACAACATCCGCAAGGTCATCGCGCTGCTGCTGGCCACCGGCGCCTCGGCGATCCTGCTGTTCTTCCTGTCCGCGTTGCTGGGGCTGCCGATGCCGCTGACCGCGGTGCAGCTGCTGTGGCTGAACCTGGTCGCCAACGGCGTGCAGGATGTCGCCCTGGCCTTCGAGCCGGCGGAAGGCGACGAGCTGTCCAGCCACGCCCGTTCGCCACGCGAGCCGGTGTTCGAACGGCACCTGATGACGGACATCATCGTCAACGGCCTGTGGATGGGTCTGGTCGCCTTCGGCCTGACCTGGTCACTGGACATCGCCGGGGTCGGCGAGGAGGCGATGCGCAATCTGGTGCTGATGCTCATGGTGCTGTTCGGCAACGTGCATGTGCTGAACAGCCGTTCGGAAACCCGGTCGGTGTTTCGCACGCCGTTGTTCAGCAACCGGCTGCTGATCGCCGCCGTGGTCGGCGCACAGGCGATTCACATCGGCGCGATGTACACACCGGGGCTGAGCGGTGTGCTCGGCATCGCGCCGATCTCGCTGGGTGACTGGCTGGAACTGCTGGGCCTGGCCATCACGCTGGTCGGCGTCGGCGAGTTCGTGAAATGGCTGCATCGGCGCTCACGCCGCGCCGCGGGAACCTGACAAAGGCCTTCAATACCGGATGCAAAGAAAAGGGCCGCACGGGGCGGCCCTTTTCACATGCCCAGACGGAAGCCGCTACGGACAGCTGATCGCGGCGCCTTCGTCTCCGTCGGTCGAAGGGATCGCCGAGAACGCCAGGCCCTTGGCCTCGGTGAACAGACACTCGGCGGACGTGCCCGAGAGCATCGGCCCAGCCATCCCCGGCGAGTCCGTGTAGCCCCAGGAGTTGACCGAGACCAGCGTGCCGTTGCCGTCGTCGACGGGCTGCATCCACGGACCACCACTGGACCCGCCCGAAAGGCCGCAACTCGGCAGCCACCAGTTGTCCGAACCCTCGGTGGTCATGTCCTCGGCGCAGTACATGAAGTTGGGGTCGTCGGAATACGAGTAGCCCAGCGCATGGGTGTAGTCGATGCTGTCGGGCGACGGGTCACCGTCATCGAAGTACGGCGTGGCGAAGCTGATCGGCAGCGTGCCCGTCGCGTCTTCCAGCACGTCGGTACCGGCGGAGGTGCCCGAATGCGCCCCGCTGTCGGCGACCACGTAGAACGCGTAATCCCACGGGATGTTGTCCGGGAAGGTCCGGGTGGTCCAGTTCACGTCGACCACGCCGAACGATGTTACCCAGCAACCCAGCGGGTCGTTGCTGCAATCGGTGTCGGTACCCGAGCCGCTGGTGCCATCCTGGTTCGGAATGAACAGCACGTTGCGCGCGAACGCCTTGGCGGAATCGTCATAGACGCAATGGGCGGCGGTGAGGATGACCGAGCGGCCCGAGGTGGCATCGGTGGCGACGGTGCCGGAACAGACATAGCCCGCCCAACGCCTGCGCCGGGAATTGGCCGGCATCTCGAAGTAGATGCGCCCGGCTGCCGTCTGCACGGTCCCACCACCGGTCCACGGCGAGTTCACGACCACATCACCGCCCGGATCCGGATTCCCGCCTCCGGTATCGACGGTGAAATCGGCCGCCGGGGAGGTCGCGGTGTTACCGCCACCCCGTGACGAATCCTTCGCAACGACCTCCCAGCTCCATTGCCCGTCGGTGAAGCCGGACAAATCAATGGAATAGGTGTCGTCGCCGATATAGGACGGCGAGAAGCTCTGCGTCTGGGTGCCGTTCGGGTAGGTCACCACGAAGCTCACGCTGCGGATGCCGCTGGCGTCGGTGACGACGGCCGAGAACGTTGCCGCGCTGCCAATCGTCGCACCATCGGCCGGCATCATCCCGCTGATGCTGGGCGGCGTGGAATCGCTGCCGCCGCCACCGGGTTTGGCTTGCGGTGTCGGCGCATCACCACGCAACTGCTTCGCTGGTCGGTTGCCATAGGCCACAAGCTGTCCGCTGGCACCGCGGGTGAAGGCCTGGCCCTGCTTGTCGAGATAGAAATCACGTGGAATCGCCGCAGCCCGGCGGGCGGACGTCCAGTGATCAATCACCTGCTGGCGATCGGGTTTCGCGGGTCCGGCCACGGCAAGCCCGGACAGGCCCACCATCGCTGCCGCGGCAGCGACGATCATCGTCTTGCTCATGCTCTGCTCCTTGAGTCGGTGTAGACCGTCAAGTCGCCAGCGTGGGCGACCGAACGTGCCCTATCCTTGAGACGCCTTGAGTCTGCCCCCTGGGCAGGGATTCGACAAGCGAGCGTCTTGAGCACCAGCACGCGTCCATCGCCCCGCACGCCGCGGGTTTCCACGGATCACCGCGCATCCACCCATGCCCCCAAAAGGGGCGTTGATGGCCGTGGGAGGGTGGGTGAAGATGTTCGGTGAACCGACCCACGTTCGCGACGATGGCGGCACTCGGTGT
>NZ_CAXFCL010000103.1:0-5080 GCF_964000955.1 uncultured Abyssibacter sp. | reverse complement strand
CGCCGCGGCGACTTCCTTGGCGGCACGGTGCAGGTCATCCCGCATATCACCGACGAGATCAAGCACTGCGTGCGCAAGGGTGCGCAGGGTGCGGACATCTGCATGGTCGAGATCGGCGGCACCGTCGGCGACATCGAATCCCTACCGTTTCTGGAGGCGATTCGTCAGCTTGGCGTGGAACTGGGCCCGCATCGCGCCTGCTTCATGCACCTGACGCTGGTGCCCTACATCGCGTCCAGCGGCGAGGTGAAGACCAAGCCGACCCAGCATTCGGTCAAGGAACTGCGTTCCATCGGCATCCAGCCGGACGTGCTGGTGTGCCGCTGCGACCGCCCGCTGCCGGAAACCGAGCGCCGCAAGATTGCGTTGTTCACCAACGTGCACGAGCGCGCGGTGATCGCGGCGATCGACGTCGACAACATCATGAAGATCCCGTTCGGCCTGCACGAGCAGGGGCTGGACGAGCTGATCGTCCGCCGCTTCGCGCTGGACGTTAAGCCGGCCGACCTGTCCGAGTGGGAACGTGTCGTCCGGATGAAGGACGAGCAGGATCTGGAAGTGCAGGTCGCGATGGTCGGCAAGTACGTCGATCTGGCCGATGCCTACAAGTCGCTGAACGAGTCGCTGGATCACGCCGGTCTGCATACCCGCACCCGCGTGCGGATTCACTACGTCGATTCCGAGCGCCTGGAAACCGAGGGCACGCACCTGTTGCAGGATTTCGACGCGATCCTGGTGCCGGGCGGCTTCGGCGAGCGCGGCATCGAGGGCAAGATTGCCGCGGTGCGCTACGCGCGCGAGAACAAGATCCCGTATCTCGGCATCTGCCTGGGCATGCAGGTCGCGGTGATCGAGTTCGCGCGCCATGTGGTCGGCCTGAGTGACGCCAACAGCACCGAGTTCCACCGCAACACCGAAAACCCGGTAATCGCGCTGGTCACCGAATGGCACCGCGAAGGGGGAGGCATCGAGCAGCGTACCGAGGACTCTGACATGGGGGGAACCATGCGGCTGGGTGCGCAAAGCGCGACGGTCAGGCCCGGCACGCTGGCTCATCGGCTGTACGACAGCGATACCATCGCAGAGCGTCATCGTCATCGCTACGAGTTCAACAACCATTACCGCGAGGCGATCGAGGGTGCTGGCCTCTGCGTCTCCGCCGTGGCCGATTTCGACGACCTCGTCGAAATCGTCGAGCTGCCGGACCATCCCTGGTTCGTTGCCTGCCAATTCCATCCGGAGTTCTGTTCGACGCCGCGTGATGGTCACCCGCTGTTCATCGGGTTCATCCAGGCCGCGCGCGCGCAGCGGATGCAGGTGGCGGCATGAAGCTTTGCGGCGTCGACGTCGGTCCAGACCAGCCGCTGTTTCTGCTTGCTGGGCCGGATACGCTGGAGTCCGAGGCGATGTGCCTGGAGGTTGCCGGACATCTGAAGGCGATTTCCGAAGAGCTGGGTTTTCTCTACGTCTTCAAGGGTTCCTTCGACAAGGCCAACCGCTCCTCGCACACGAGTTACCGCGGACCGGGCATGGAGGAGGGGCTGCGGATTCTCTCCGAGGTGCAGGCGCAGATCGGCGTTCCCGTGGTCACCGACGTGCACGAGGACACGCCCATCGAGGAAGTGGCAGCGGTGGTCGACGTGATCCAGACGCCGGCGTTCCTCTGCCGCCAGACGAATTTCATCCGGCGGGTCGCGGCCGCGGGCAAACCGGTCAATCTCAAGAAAGGCCAGTTCATGTCGCCCTGGGAAATGGGCAATGTCGTCGCCAAGGCGAAGACCACCGGCAACGAGCAGATCATGCTCTGCGAGCGCGGTTTCTCGTTCGGCTACAACAATCTGGTCTCGGACATGCGCGGTCTGGCCGCTATGCGTGAGACCGGCTGCCCGGTGGTGTTCGACTGCACGCATTCCGTGCAGCTGCCTGGCGGGCAGGGGTCGGCCTCCGGCGGTCAGCGGGAGTTCATCCCCGTGTTGGCGCGGGCGGCGGTTGGCGCTGGGGTGTCCGGCCTGTTCATGGAAACCCACCCCAAGCCGGACGAGGCCTTGTGCGACGGGCCGAACTCCTGGCCCCTGGCGCAGGCTCGCGAACTGCTGGAAACGCTGATCGCGCTGGATCGCGCGGTTAAGGCGCGTCCTTACGCTGAAGATCGGCTGTAGCCTTCCGGCGGCCGAGCTGGCCGCTATCCGAATAATCAGAATTCACACGAAGTAGACGGATCAAATGACTGAAATCACGAAGATTGTTGGTCGGCAGGTAATTGACTCACGCGGCAACCCGACGGTGGAGGCGGACGTGCATCTCGCCTCTGGCGTCATGGGTCGCGCGATGGTGCCGTCCGGCGCATCCACCGGTGCCCGCGAGGCCGTGGAACTGCGCGATGGCGATCAGTCTCGCTACCTCGGCAAGGGCGTGACCCAGGCCGTGGGCAACGTGAACGGGGAAATCTCCAAGCTGCTGGTCGGTCGTGACGTGTTCGATCAGGCTGGTCTCGATCAGGCGATGATCGAAGCCGACGGCACCGAGAACAAGTCGCGCCTGGGCGCCAATGCGCTGCTGGCCGTGTCCATGGCGGCCGCGCATGCCGCCGCGAAGGACAAGGGCGAGCCGCTTTACCGCTATCTCGGTGGCGCCTCGGCGACCGGCATGCCGGTGCCGATGATGAACGTCATCAACGGTGGCGAGCACGCGGACAACAACGTCGACATCCAGGAATTCATGCTGATGCCAGTGGGTGCCAGCTCGATCTCCGAGGCGATCCGCTACGGCTGCGAAATCTTCCATGCCCTGAAGAAGGTGCTGTCCGGTCGCGGCATGAATACCGCGGTGGGTGACGAAGGCGGTTTCGCGCCCAACCTGCCGTCCAACGAGGCCGCGCTGGAAGCGCTGGCCGAAGCCGTGGACAAGGCCGGATATTCGCTGGGCAGCGACATCCTGCTCGGCCTGGATGTCGCCTCCAGCGAGTTCTATTCCGACGGCGTCTACAACCTCGCCGGCGAAGGCCGGAAGTTCTCCTCGGATGAGTTCGCCGACTATCTGGACGAGCTGGTGGGGCGCTACCCGATCGTCACCATCGAGGACGGCATGGCCGAGGATGACTGGGACGGCTGGGACGCGCTGACGAAAAAGCTTGGGAAGCGCGTGCAACTGGTTGGCGATGACCTGTTTGTGACCAATCCCAAGATTCTTCAGGAGGGAATTGATCGTGGCATCGCCAACGCGATTCTGATCAAGGTCAACCAGATCGGCACGCTGACCGAGACGCTGCGGGCCATCGACATGGCCACCGCCGCCGGCTACGCCTCGGTGGTTTCCCACCGCTCGGGGGAGACCGAGGACGCGACGATTGCGGACCTTTCGGTGGCCACCAGCGCGACCCAGATCAAGACCGGATCACTGTCCCGTTCCGACCGCATGGCGAAGTACAACCAGCTCCTGCGCATCGAGGAGGAACTGGGCGATCGGGCCACTTATCCGGGCATGAACGCATTTTTGTATAAAAGTGGTTAAAATTCAGCCATGGCCAGGGCGGCACTCATCTCCGGACTCCTGATTCTGGGGTACTTTCAGTACCGCCTGTGGTTCGCTGACGGCGGCATTCCCGATGTGCGCCGTCAGCAGGCCGAGATCGCCGTCATGACCGAGCAGAATGCTCAACTCAAAGCCAGAAACGCGGCATTGGAGGCCGAGGTCGATGATCTCAAGTCCGGTGTCGCCGCGATGGAAGGGCGTGCGCGGACCGATCTGGGCATGGTCAGAAAAGACGAAACCTTCTACCTGCTTGTCTCCCGCTAGGCCCGGTTGAATGCTCTGGGCAGTGGTTCCGGCAGCCGGCCGGGGCTCGCGGATGGATGCGGGTCAACCCAAGCAGTATCTCCCGCTGGGCGATCGGACGGTGATCGAGCATGCGCTCTCGCCGTTGCTCGACTACCCCGAACTGGAGCAACTGGTCGTGGCGCTCGCGCCGGGTGATGAAACCTTCGCTGGCCTGCCGGTTGCCCGGCATCCCATCGTGAGCACGACGACCGGTGGCGCCACGCGTGCCGACTCGGTGCTCGCCGGACTCAGTGTCCTGGACGACGCAGACGATGAGGATCTCGTACTGGTGCATGACGCCGCGAGACCCTGTCTGCGTCCCGATGATCTGGACCGCCTGATCCGAGCCGCGCGACGCGGGCGCGATGGCGCCTTGCTGGCGGCACCGGCGCGCGACACGTTGAAGCAGGTGGTCGACGGGCGCAGCGAACGCACGCTGGATCGAAGCGGCATCTGGCAGGCGCAGACACCGCAGGTGTTTCCGATCGGGACACTGCGCGCCGCGCTGGAAACAGCGGATCGGACGCTGGTCACCGACGAAGCCTCGGCGATGGAGGCGGCGGGATATCGTCCGCGCTGCGTCGACGGCCATGGCGACAATCTCAAGGTGACCTACCTGGACGATTTGCCGCTGGCCGAGGCATCGCTGCGGGCTCAGGGGCGCCTGTGATTCGCGTCGGTCATGGCTATGACGTGCATCGGTTCGGGCCGGGCGACCATGTCTGGCTTGGCGGCGTGCGTATCGAGCACGATCAAGGGCTGGTCGCGCATTCCGACGGGGACGTGCTGATTCACGCGCTTTCGGATGCGCTGCTCGGCGCCGCGGCACTCGGCGACATCGGCGGCCTGTTTCCGGATACCAGCGACGAGTGGGCCGGGCTGGCCGGGCACCGCATGCTGCAACTGGTCCGTGCGGCGCTGGATGAAGCGGGGTTTGTGCCGTGTCAGTGCGACATGACGATCGTCGCGCAGGCGCCGCGCATCGCACCCCATGTGGGCGCGATGCGCGCCCGCATCGCCGACGGACTCGGTCTGGCGACCGGCTGCGTCAACGTCAAGGCGACGACGACGGAACGGCTCGGGCCGATCGGTCGCAAGGAAGGCATCGCGGCGCACGCGGTTGCCACGATCGCACCGCGTTGATCGCGCTCAGTCCACCCTGGCGCGTGACCCGCGCGCATGGCGAGCCGCTGGCCACGGGCCAGCTCAAGCAATCGCCGGAGGATTTCCGCGTCGACGAGTTGCTGGACTTCGAACCGGCGGG
>NZ_CAXFCL010000102.1:0-10171 GCF_964000955.1 uncultured Abyssibacter sp. | reverse complement strand
TCGCTGACTTGGAATAACCAAGCGGCACTCACTCCGCCTGGGCTTGCGGGAAAACCGGCTCCGTCTTGGTGGTGTGAATAAATCAGTGCTTCCCTAGGCGAGCGCGGAACGCGTCTCCAGCCACTCGGCCAGCACCGCCCAGACCGCCGACTGCGCCCTGTTGCCCATCACCACCCCGGCATGTCCACCGGGCGCGATGACGAATTCCCGGTCCGGTGACCGCACCAGATTGAGGATCGTCTGCGCCGACTGCGGTGTGACGATGGCATCGGCCTCGCCGGCGAACACCAGCAGCGAGCATTCGATGGCATCGAACTGGGACACGCGATCGCCGACCTCGATACGCCCCCGCGACAGGTCATTGTCCACGCCCACCTTGACGATGAAGTCCTGGACGATGCCGCCCGGGTAGTCCTCCATGTTGTCGAGGAAGTGCGACGTCGTCGTGTGATGCACGAGGTAGTCGCGATCCGCCAGCTTGGCGAACACATCCCAGTAAGCGGTCAGGCTGCCGACCGGGTTGGTCAGCTTGAACGCCAGCGAATTGAGCCAGCCCGGGACCTGAAGGTAAGCCGGGTCGACGTTGTGGACGCGAAAGCTCGTGTACTTGCGGATCAGGTAGGCCGGCAGCTCCATCGCCCGGGTCACCCGCGCCGCGATCCCGCCCTGGCGATAGTCGATGGGGCTGGCAATGGTGATCAGGTTGCGGATGTTCGCGTCATGCGACAGCCCGGCGTAGATCAGGCTGAACAGGCCACCCATGCACCAGCCCAGCAGGCTCACCGGCTGCACGCCGGCGTGCTCGCGCACCGCGGTCAGCGCCTCGCCCAGCATCTCCTCGGCATAGTGGCGGATGCTGTAGTGAGCGTGACGCTCGCCAGGCGACCCCCAGTCCACGAGATAGACGCGGTAGCCGCATGCGCGCAGGTAGCGCACGAAGCTGCGCTGGGGAATCAGGTCGAAAATGACCGAGGTGGCGGCCAGCGGCGGCACGATAACCAGCGGCACCGCGTGCTCCTCGTCCTGCACCGGCAGACTGCCACCGTCGCTCAGCGGAATGCTGCGCTCCCGCAACGGCGGGTAGTAGCGCACGGTCATCGGCGAGCGCCGGGCAATCTCCTCGTAGGGCGTCTGATTGGATTGAATCAGCGCCCCCGGCCGAAACATCCGGTCGAAGGCATTGTTCGCCACGGATGCGGCGAGGCGATTGGCCTGCAGGCCACGGTCGATGACCCGGTTGATCAGCTTCATCCGGATGGTCGGTCAGGGTGGGCGGGCGATTCTAGCGATGCGAACCCGTCACCGCAGTGACCCCGAAGCGGCGAAAGTCCCAGCCGCCACGCCAGGGGCTGAGTCCGCGTGCCTACCCTTCGACGACCTCGAATCGCAGCCCGGCATGGGTCTGCAGTCGCTGCATGAACGCATCACCCAGCAGGGTGGCTGGCGTCCAGAACCCACCGGGAGCATCCTTCGGCACGTCCAGCGCCAGGCAGGCCCCGGCCTCGCCGAGCATCTTGCCGGTGGAGCCATAGCCCGGGTCCCGGTCACCGGTGACCTTGGTGACCAGTAGCTCGTCCGTGCCCGGGCCATGCCCGAAGAAGCGGACGTCGAAGAATCCGGCCTCCTGCTCCGCCGGCGTCGGCCCCTCGCCCGGCTTGGGCACCACGAAGCGCTGCAGCAGCCAGCGTGTCGGCGGAATCACCGAAGCGGTCATGAACCCGGCCATGCCCAGCGCGACCGAGATCGCGGCCAGGCGCCCCTTGGAGCTGATGCCCGTCATCATCGCCTCGTCATAGACGAAGTCGTCTCCGTAGGGAAATCCGGCGATGGCATTCGAACGGTGAACAACGCGAGTGTTGATCGCCGCCATGACGAATGGCGCGAGCCAGCTTCGCGCGTCCGGGTCGTACTCGGCGAAACTCACATTGGGCTGACGCGGACCTTTTTGAAGTTCGGGCGGGCACAGCAGATGCGGGTTCGCCAGTTGCTTGCGCAGCGCCGGATCACGCTTGGCCTCCTGAACCACATTGAGCAGGCTGGCGACCGTCCCACCGGAAAACCCACCCCGGGCCGCCTTCACGCGCATCTTGACGCGCGAAATCGACGTGCCGAAGCGCTCCCTGGCCTGCTGCTGGAAGAAGTGCAGTCCCAGATCCGATGGCACCGAGTCGAATCCGCAGCAATGCACGATCCGCGCGCCGGACTGCTTCGCGGCGTCCTCATGCGCATCGATCATCCTCCGGATCCACTGCACCTCACCGGTCAGGTCGCAATAGTCAGTGCCGCTTTCGGCGCAGATGCGAACCAGCTCCGATCCGTATAACGCGTAGGGACCGACCGTCGAGATCACGACCCGGGTCTGGCTGCACAACGTGGTCAGCGCGGTCTCGTCATCGGCATTGGCGAGGATCAGCGGGATGTCCGCCGCACCGGGTCCGAGCTCGCCGCGGACACGCTCGAGCTTGCTCCGCGAGCGCCCCGCCATCGCCCAGGTCAGTTCACCGCCCGACGCGCCGTGACGTTCAAACAGATAACGACTGAGTATCTGGCCAACAAAGCTGGTGGCGCCGAAGACCACGACATCAAACTGTGCACTCATTCGGAATGACCGCTTTCCATGAATCGGGCGCGGAGTATCTCGCAAGCTCCCCGGCCACGCACATCGCTCGGGGCCGGCCAGCCACCGATCCGCCGCCGCCCCTCAACATGTCGGGTATTGGAGACAGCGGATAACCCGTTGAATGATAAGAATTAATTTCCATCCGCCAGGCTTTGGCAACAGGCCGCCTGTGACTCGGATGAGACACCACTAAAAACATAACTCATTGTTTTAACGTGATTTTTTATTGGCACGCCCTATGCGCTAGAGATGGGGACAGTGGATCGCGCTGTCACCAACTTGAACCGACGAGACACAACAATGAAGGCACAGATCACGGTATTGATGAGCGCGCTCTTCGCCAGCGCCGCCGCCCTGGCTGGATCGGGTTCAGCGGATGTGCAGGGCTCGATGAACTCCGACAATCGCTCCGCCGACGCCGAAACTCAGATCGGCGCGGAAGGCTCCGAGAACGGGGCATCCGCCGATTACTCCGGCAGCTACAGCTATGACGGCACCAAGGGCGAGGTCAAGGGCTCGATGAGCGGAAAGATGTCAATCAGCATGGACGAGATCGTGGACTCACCGGATGCATCCTTCGCCAAACTGGACCGGGACGGCGACGGCATGATTTCCGCCGGCGAATCCACATCCAGCCGCCCCGTGCTGACGCGGTTCGATCGCGTCGACAAGGACGATGACCGGATGCTGTCGTCCACCGAGTTTGATGCGCTGGTCGCGTCCTTCGAAGACGAGATGGCGGAGTAACGCCTGACCGACGCTAGACGGACTCGTTTCGACATGAGTCGGGTCCGACGCGCAGCGCACCACCCTGCGCGTCGGCATCCAACCCCATTGCACGACACAAGGACGATCATCATGGCAATTGATTTGCCACCATCTGAACCCGCGCAAATCATCACCAGCGCGCCGACGGCAGACTATGGTCAGGCGCTCGCTCTCTCGGACGGTGACAGGTTCTTTCAGGTCTATGGCAACAGCCTGTTGTCCCAGGACGCGGTCATCGCCGCGCTGGACGATGTCAACAGCACCGAAGACGCACTGGCAGCGCTCAGCGAAGCGTATCGCGATCGCGGCTACTTTCTGGTCCGGGTGCAGGCGCTGGAAACACGGCGCGGGACCAACCTGTATGTCACGGAGCGGCGCTTCACCGACGTGGACGTTCCAGACCCGCTGGAACCCTATTTCGAGCGCTTTCTCAACAAGCCGGACGTGACCGATAACGGTTTTAGACGCATGGCCCTGCTCGCACAGACGCATGCCCGCCAGGCCGGGTATGAGCCTTACGCGCTGTACCCGGTCGATGAGAAAGACCCGACAGCAATGACCTTTGATGTGAAGGTCGACGGTGCTCAGCGCAAGCGCTACACGCTGGACCTGGGTGTCTCGAACTTCGGCAACCGCTTCATCGGCGAGTACTTCGCGATGGTGGACGCCTCATATGCGGATGTCGACGGCAACCGATACCGCGCCAGCATCGACGGCGCGTTCGAAGGTGAAGGCCCGTCGGAGGACGACGGCGATCTGATCAAGGCCGGTCTCGGCTACGACCGCATCGGCGTGCTGGGGCAGTTCAGCCTCGACGCGTCCTACACCGACTACGACTATGTCGTATCCACCGACCGCGAGTTCGGCCCCGTCATTCCGGACCTCGGCATCTCGCAGCGCAGCTACGCGGGCGAGACACTGGAAGTCTCCGCCGAGGCGTCCCACCTGCTGTTCGCCGGCGAGCGTACCCGCCTGATCATCGCGGAATCCGTGTCCTACGTGGATGACGAGGTCACCGACGAGACGGCCGATGCCCTGGTGCTGGACGAGCGCTATACCCTCGCGGGCCTGCGTGGAACGCTGGGGCACGAGTTCGCCCTCTTCGGCCTGCCCCATTCCGTCGGACTCACGGTCGAGGGGCAGCACGCCATCTCGGCCGACACCGCCGAAACGGGTGCCGGTCGCGCCGATGCCGATGACGATTTCACCGTTTCCACCGTCCAGGGCAGCTTCGCCGTGGATGTGCTGGAGCACACATCGGTCAGCCTGCTCGCCGAACACCAGTGGGCCTTCGATCCGCTGCCGCAGAACGAGGAATGGGTACTGGGCGGGCCAACCCGCATCGCCGCCTATCTGCCCGGTGCCCTGGAAGGCGACGAAGGCAGCTATGGACGGCTTGAAGTGACCCAAAGCGCCATTCCTGCGGGTATCGCGACATTCGAAGTCGCGGTGTTCTACGAAATCGGTACGGCTGAATACGAGGAACGGTTCGATACCGAGCGGCAGACCATCGCGGATGCAGGCGTTCAACTAACCACCGCCCTGCTGGACGATCGCCTCGCCCTCACCGTGATCTCCGCCCACCCGACGCAGCGCGACAACGTCGATCGCGACGCGCTGGATCGCATTGAACAGGATGTCTTCGTCCAGGCGCAGTGGAGCTTCTAGCCATTGCGCCCGCGAGGGAACGCACTCGATACGACAAGGAGGAAAAGCATGCTCAGACTCGCCATCGCATTTTTCATCATCGCGATCATCGCGGCCGTCTTCGGCTTCGGTGGCATCGCGGCGGCGGCCACGGACATCGCGAAGATTCTGTTCTTCATCTTCCTCGTGCTGTTCGTACTGGCCCTGCTCGCCGGTGCCCTGCGCGGGCGACCGCCGGTCTGACCGGTTTCACCCCTTCCCCCCTCTATCCCCAATCATTCCCCAGGAGTTAACCATGACAACTGCTATTCGCAACGGCCTGCTGGCCCTGTTCGCCGCTCTGATGATCGGCGCCTTCTCCGCCTGTGACAGCGACGATGGAGCCGCCGAGGAATTCGGCGAAAAGGTGGACGAAACCACCGAAGAGGTCGAAGAGGAATACAACCAGACCAAGGAAGACATCGAGGACTCCGCCGAGGACGACGATGGTGGCAGCAGCCACTGATCGATCAGAGAGGCAGAACCTCGAACGAAAAACGGCGGCCGATGGCCGCCGTTTTTCGTTGTCCCGGGGAACCTGTCGGCAAATCCGGGAGTTTTCTCGGTTCTATCAAGGCAAATAAAAAGCCACCCGCAGGTGGCTGTTTATTAACGATAATTTGGTCGGGGTGAGAGGATTTGAACCTCCGACCACCTGCACCCCATGCAGGTGCGCTACCAGGCTGCGCTACACCCCGAAAGAGGCGGGATCATACCGGGATTGAGCGGCCGACTCCACCGCTTCCGAACAATTTTCCGCGGAACCTCAGAGCTGACGAATAATCGCTTCAAGCTCGATGCGTATTTCTTCCAGCGCCTTGCGTGCCGGCGACTTGGGCGCGTCTCCGGCGATGTTCTCCTGCAACTGCTGACGGGCACCGCCGATGGTGAACCCCTTGTCGTAGAGGAGATGACGGATCTGGCGGACGAGTTCGACGTCACGTCGCTGGTAATAGCGACGATTGCCGCGCCGCTTCACCGGGCGCAGCTGCGTGAACTCCTGCTCCCAGTAGCGCAGCACGTGCGGCTTGACCGCACAGAGCTCGCTGACCTCCCCGATGGAGAAGTAGCGCTTGGCCGGAATCTCCGGCAGCTCCAGCGTGGGAACCTGGACGCGCTCAGGTACTGCGGCGGGCACTTTCGTCGACTCGACTGCGCAGCTTCTGACCAGGTCGGAACGTGACGACGCGACGGGCGGAGATCGGAATCTCCTCGCCTGTTTTCGGGTTGCGGCCCGGTCGCTCGCGCTTGTCCCGCAGTTCGAAGTTCCCGAATCCCGAAAGCTTCACCGGATCGCCTGCCTCCAGCGAACGACGGACTTCCTCGAAGAACAATTCGACGAACTCCTTCGCTTCCCGCTTGTTGAGCCCGAGCTCCTCAAACAGCGTTTCCGCAAGGTCTGCCTTGGTCAACGCCACGCTTATTCCCTGAAACTAACCCCCAATTTGGTGTCGAGCTCCGTCCGCACCTGGGCAACGGCCTCGTCCACCTCCCGATCGGTTAGCGTGCGCGTTTTATCTTGGAAAATCAAGCTCAAAGCGACGCTTTTGGAGGAAACGGGTAAGCCCGCGCCACGATACACGTCAAACACGTCCGTTTTGCGAAGAAGCGCGCCGCCAGCCCGACGGGCCACGGCCAGCATTTCACCCACCTGCAGCGACTCCGGGCAGACGACCGCCAGGTCACGCCGGGCGGCCGGCTGGTCAGCCACGGGCTCATAGGCGGGAGCCTCACCGGCCAGCACGGCCTCCAGCTCGATCTCGAAGACGATGGTGTCCTGTCCGATGTCCAGCCGTTGAGCCGACGCGGGGTGCAGACGGCCAAGCCAGCCCACCGGGCGACCATCGACGAGCAGGCGTGCCGACTGTCCCGGATGCAGCGCGGGATGCGGCTCGACGCGACACTCCAGCTCACGCCGGGTCTGCCGCACCAGGGCCTCCAGATCGGCCTTGATGTCGTAGAAATCCACGGGCGTCGCATCGGCATCCCAGTGCTCGGCGACCCGCCGCCCGGCAGCCAGTCCCGCCAGCACGCGCGGCTGCTCGACATCAACGCCATCCGGATGAAACTGCAACCCGATCTCGTAGATGCGCAGGCGATCGAGGCCGCGCGCACGGTTGTGCTTGAGCACACCGACGAGGCCGCTCCAGACCGTGCTGCGCATGACCGACATCTGCTCGGCGATGGGGTTGTCCACCGCCACGACAGGCCGGCCGCCCGACAGCACCACGTCAACGTCGGCATCGACAAAGCTGTAGGTGATCACCTCGCTGTAGCCGCGCGAACACAGCAGATCGTGCACCCGGTGGCGGCGAACCCGCCCTTCCGGCAACTGACCGAACGCCAGTTCCACCGAACGCGGCCCGCCGGGGAGATGGTCGTAGCCGACCACGCGCGCCACCTCCTCGACCAGATCTTCCTCGATGGTCAGATCGTATCGATGCGATGGCGGTGTGACCCGAAGCTGGTCACCGCCATCCTGCTCCACCACGCAACCCAGCCGTTGCAGAATGCCGCGCACGGCGTCTTCCTCGATCGCACCACCCAGCAAGGCGGCCAGGCGGGTCAGCCGCAGCTGCACCGTTTCGCGCGGGGCAACGTCGGCGACCGACACCACCGGGCCCGGCTCGCCACCGCAGATCTGCATCACCAGTTCGGTGGCACGCTCCATCGCCAGTGCCTGCAACGCGGGATCGACACCCCGCTCGAAGCGATAAAGCGCATCGGATACCAGCTTGTAACGTCGACCGACACCGGCCACGGCCTGCGGCGTGAAGCAGGCAGCCTCCAGAAACACCTCAGTGGTCGCATCGGACACCGCGGAGGCGGCGCCGCCCATCGCGCCGGCCAGACCCACGGGCCCGGCTTCATCAGCGATGACCAGACACTGCCCATCCAGTTCGATCGGCTGCTCATTCAGCAGCGTCAGCGACTCGCCGGCGGCGGCTCGACGCGCGGTCAACGCGCCAGACAGCTTGGCGTCGTCATAGGCATGCATGGGCTGACCGAGCTCCAGCAGCACGTAGTTGGTGATGTCCACCAATGCGCTCTTCGGCCGCAGGCCGGCACGCCGCAGCCGCTCACGCATCCAGGTCGGCGTCGGCCGGGTGGCATCGACATTACTGATCAGGCGGCCACAGAACGAGGGGCAGTCGGCAGGGTCCTGCGCGGCCACACCCCGCTGACGGTCATGGACGGCCGCCACGGGTGCCGTGGCCACCGGCGACCATTCGGTCTCGTAGAGCACCGCCACGTCACGAGCAACACCGCGCAAGCTGGTGCAATCCCCGCGATTTGGGGTGAGTTCGATTTCGATCACCGTGTCATCGGCGCCGATCGCGTCGCGGAAGTCCTGGCCGGGCGCATAGTCGCCGTGCAGTTCCATCAGACCGTCAGCCGCATCGCCCAGCCCCAGCTCGCGGGCCGAACAGAGCATGCCCTGCGACTCCACGCCGCGCAGCTTGGCCTTCTTGATCCTGACATCGCCCGGCAGCGTCGCGCCAACGGTCGCGAGCGGCACCAGCATGCCCTCACGGACATTGGGCGCGCCGCAGACGATCTGGATCGTCCCCCTACCGTCGTCAACCTCGCAGACGCGCAGTTTGTCGGCGTCGGGATGCGGCGCCACGGCGGCGACACGCGCGACCACCACGCCGGAAAACGCCGGGGCAACCGGTTCGACGGAATCGACTTCCAGGCCGGCCAGCGTCAGGCGTTCGGCCAGCGCCTCGGAGGTGTCGTCCACCGACACCCATTCGGACAACCACTGGGTACTGACTTTCATGGTTCGGTCCTACTGAAACTGGGAGAGAAAACGCAGGTCGTTCTCGAAGAACAACCGCAGGTCGTCGACGCCGTAGCGCAGCATCGCCATGCGCTCCATGCCCATGCCGAAGGCATAGCCGGTGTAAATCTCCGGATCGATCCCCACCGCGCGCAACACGTTCGGGTGCACCATCCCGCAGCCGAGAATCTCCATCCATCCGGCGCGACCGTTGAGGTCCTCGTAGTGGATATCCACCTCGCAGGAGGGCTCGGTAAACGGGAAATACGACGGCCGGAACCGCGTCTTCACGTCGCGTTCGAAGAACGCGCTGAGAAACGCCTTCAGGTCCGCGCGCAGGTCGGCGAAACTGACACCGCGGGCGACGTAGAGGCCCTCCAGCTGATGGAACATCGGGCTGTGCGTGCGATCGGAATCACAGCGGTAGACACGGCCCGGAGCGATGATCCGCAGCGGCGGCTCGCGCTGCTCCATCATCCGAATCTGCACCGACGAGGTGTGCGTACGCAGCACGCGACTGCCCCCGCCCACGTAAAACGTGTCGTGCATCGCACGCGCCGGGTGGTTCGGCGGGAAGTTCAGCGCCTCGAAGTTGTGGTAGTCGTCCTCGACCTCCGGGCCCTCGACGATCTCGAAGCCGATGGTGCCGAACAGATCGCAGATCCGGTCGATCACGCGCCGGATCGGATGCGCTCCGCCGTATCCGATACCGCGGCCCGGCAGCGTGACGTCAATGGCCTCACCCTTCAGGCGTGCATCGATCGCCTCGCGTTCCAGCGTTTCGCGCCGGGCGTTGATCTGTTCGATCAGTGCCTGCTTGCTTTCGTTGACCTGAGCCCCGAACGTCCGTCGCGCCTCCGGCTCCATCCCGCCCAGGGTTTTCAGCAACGCGGTGATGCGCCCCTTCTTGCCCAGCATCTCGACGCGGACGGCATCCAGCGCGGCGGCATTGTCAGCGGCGGCGATCCGCGAGGACGCATCCTCGCGTAACACATTCAGATCTTCCGACATTCCATTGATCCGATTGATATTTTATCGTTTTCAATCCCGTCCGCTCGATGCAGCCGTGAACGTGCGGGCAACAAAAAAGGGGAAGGCCAAGAAGCCTTCCCCTTCTGATTCGACGGTCACATTGTCATCCCCCGGAGGGGCGGACAATGCGGGTCAGAGGCTGGCCTTGGCTTGCTCGGCGAGCTGACCAAAAGCCACTGAATCGTGTACGGCGATGTCCGCCAGCACCTTGCGATCCAGTTCGACACCCGCTTCCTTCAGACCGTGAATGAAGCGGCTGTACGACAGTCCGTTTTCCTTGG
>NZ_CAXFCL010000101.1:0-1663 GCF_964000955.1 uncultured Abyssibacter sp. | reverse complement strand
GTCTGCTTTCATGGCGTGTCGAGTCGGGTTGCTGCCGGCGGCGGCATCCGCCCGGCCAAAATGGGGCGCGCTTTATAGCATCTTTCAGGATTTTGTGGAATCCCTGTGCCGCATTCACGCCTCCTGAAAGCGGGCTGCGACCGTTTGCGCAGGCCGGGCATCTTGGCATCAACACCCGCGGTTAGGTTTTTATAATCCGACCGATAGCGGGAACCAATCGTACGCGTGCGAGTCTCCCACCCACGGGGAGACGAGGGAGTGGGCATGAATCTGACGCGCCTGTCACTGGCGAATCCGGCGGCTTTGGTCGTCGTCGTGCTTTTGCTGGTGGGCGTGGGCACGGCCTCGCTGTTCCAGTTGCCGATCCAGTTGCTGCCGCCCATCGACCAGCCGCAGATCTCGGTCTCGACATTCTGGCGTGGCGCCGCCCCGGCGGACATGGAATCCGTGATCATCGAGCAGCAGGAGCGCGTCCTGCGCAACCTGCCCGGACTGACGCACATCCAGTCCAACATCAACCAAAGCAACGGCAACGTGAATCTCACGTTCGAGATGGACCACGACATGCAGCGTGCCTATCTCGACGTGATCAACCGCCTGCAGCAGGTGCCAACCCTGCCGCGCGACGCCAACGGGCCCTGGGTGAACCTGTCCGGCGACAACTTCACCAGCGGCAATGCGGCATCGCTGCTGGTTCGCGCCATCGACGCCAACGATCCGAGAAACCCCGGCGAATTCCATCCCATCGTCGAGCGCTACGTCGAACCGGCGCTGGCATCCATTCCCGGTGTCGCCCAGGTCAACCTGCAAAGCGCGCGACCGGAAGAGGTTCGCATCATCCTGGACGCGGCCCGCGCCGCGGCGCTGGACGTGCAGATTGCCGACGTGGTCCGCGCGGTCAGCGGCGCCGCCGACGTCTCGGGCGGCTTCGCCGATGTCGGCCGCCGCCAGTACACCGTGCGCTTCATGGGCAAGGCACCGATGCAGGAGCTGGATCAGCTCATCGTCGCCTACCAGGGCGCGCAGCCAATCTACCTGGGCGATCTCGCCACCGTCTCGCTGCAACGCGTGGAACAGGGCGGCTTCACCCTGCGCAACGGCTATCCGGCCTACTACATCACCGTGGGCCGCGAGGCGGGTTCGAACACGGTCGAGATTCTCGATCACATCAATGAAGTGATCGACGAACTCAATGTCGGTCCGCTGCCCGAGTCCGGCCTGGCAATGGAGCTGTCCTACGATGCCTCGGTGCACATTCGCCGCGCGATCCGCCTGGTCCAGGGCAATCTGCTGCTGGGCGGTCTACTCGCCACGCTGGTGCTGTTCGCGTTTTTGCGCGACATCCGCTCCACCCTGCTGGTCGGCCTGACGATACCGGTCTGCCTGTTCGCGGCCTTCGCGGCGCTCGACGCCTTCGGCCGCAGCCTCAACGTCATCTCGCTGGCAGGTCTGGCCTTCGCGGTGGGTCTGGTCGTGGACGCGGCGATCATCGCCCAGGAGAACATCGTCCGCCTGCGTCAGGAAGGCATGCCGGTGGCCGACGCGGTGCTGCGCGGCGCCACCGAGGTCGCCCCGGCGCTGTTCGCCAGTACCGCCACCAGCGTCGCGATCTTCCTGCCCATCCTGTTCATGACCGGACCGGAGGGACAGCTGTTCTCGGACC
>NZ_CAXFCL010000100.1:0-6656 GCF_964000955.1 uncultured Abyssibacter sp. | reverse complement strand
TCACGGCCGATTCGCTGGTCATCGAGATCGTCGAGCAGGACATTCCAGACCCCGGCGACCTGCTGGACATCGTCGCCGCCTACCGCGAACTGGGGTGCCTGATCGCCATCGATGATTTCGGCGTGGGCTTCTCGAACCTGTCGCGCATGATCCAGTTCCGCCCCGACATCGTGAAGCTGGATCGCACCTTCATGGCCGATGCGCGCGGCGATATGCACGCCACACGCTGCCTGCCGCTGATCGTGAACATGCTGCACGAGATCGGGTCGCTGGTACTGGCTGAAGGCGTGGAGACCGAAGAGCACGCGCTGGAATCCATCCAGGCCGATGTCGACCTGATGCAGGGCTACTATTTCGCGCGACCTCGACGGGACATCGAGACCGATGTGCCGCCGGAACTGCCGTTTCGCAACATCACGAGCATTTTCGAACGCCAGGTACTCGATCACGAATCGGCATTCCAGTTCGCCTTGCAGGACTATCAGGCCGCCTTCGCGACCGTGCGGGCGCAGATGCTACAGGGCCTGGAACTGGCAGCTGCCGCGACACCCATGCTCGCGCTGCAACGCGCGGTTCGTCTCTACGTGCTCGACGCAGGAGGACGCCAGGTCGGCGGCAACGTGGACGGCGCCAACAGCCGGATTCGTCGCCGTTCACCGCACAAACCGCTGCTGAACTCCGAAGGCGCCAACTGGGCGCATCGTCCGTATTTCCGCCGCGCCCGCCTGAATCGCGCGGAGATGCAGATCACGCGCCCCTACCTGTCGCTGACCGGCGCCTTCATGTGCGTCACCCTGTCGCAGGCCGCGGAATTCGGTGGGCAGGAATTCGTCGTCTGCTGCGATCTGGAGTATCCGCTCTAGCCACATTCCGGCGACCCACGAAGTCTTCGTGCAAGTTGGCGTCTACACGCCTAGAATAATGAGAGTGATTCTCATTTTTCAAAGCAACTTCCGTGAAACTCAGTGACCTGCGCGTCGGTGATTCCGGCGTGGTCGAGGCCGTGGACACCCAGGCCGATCCCGACCCCATCGCAACCCGTCTCGGCGAACTCGGCTTCGTCAGCGGCGAACCCGTGCGACTCGTCGCCCGTGGCCCGTTGGGTGGTGATCCGCTGCTGATCCAGGTGGGTTTCACGCGGTTCGCGCTGCGGCGCGCCGAGGCCGAGCGCGTGCGGCTGGTCAACGGCGCGGGAGCCTCCGATGAGTAACCTCAGCATCGCCCTGGTCGGCAACCCGAACTGTGGCAAGACGGCCCTGTTCAACCAGCTGACCGGCGGACGCCAGAAAGTCGCGAATTACGCCGGCGTGACCGTTGAGCGCAAGGAGGGTTCGTTCCGCGCGCCGTCAGGCCGCCGCGTCCAGGTGCTGGACCTGCCGGGCGCCTACAGCCTGAACGCCACGAGCCCGGACGAGGCGATCACCCGCGACATCTGCATGGGCCGGCTCGATGATGTGAGCCCGGAACTGCTGGTCTGCGTGGTCGATGCAACCAACCTGCGCCTGCATCTGCGCTTCGTCCTGGAACTGCGCCAGCTTGGTCGGCCGATGGTCGTCGCGCTGAACATGAGCGACGCGGCCAAGCGACGCGGCATCCGCATCGACCGGGAGCGCCTGCAAGCCGAACTGGGCTGCCCCGTGGTGGACACCATCGCCATCCGCAAGGGCGGCGCGGCGGAACTGATCACGCGGCTGGACGCCGACGGCCCCTTCGAGACGCCGGCCGCCGCGCCGGTGGATGACCTGCACGGCGAGGTCGCTCGCATCCTGCGCGAGGCCGTGGACGTTCCGCGCCGGACCGCGGCGGTGGACGACGCGCTGGATCGCGTGCTGCTGCATCCGGTCGCCGGGCTGCTCATCCTGGCGGTGACCATGTTCCTGATGTTCCAGGCGGTCTACGCCTGGGCCGCACCGTTCGCCGACGGCATCGACGCGGGCATCGGCCTGCTCGCCGACGGTGTCGCCCGCTTCATGCCGGACGGCCTGCTCAAGTCGCTGGTCACCGACGGGCTGCTCGCCGGCATCGGCGGCGTGGTCGTGTTTCTGCCGCAGATCCTGATCCTGTTCCTGTTCATCCTGATCCTGGAGGAATCCGGCTATCTGCCGCGGGCCGCCTTCCTGCTCGACCGGCTGATGGTCGGCGCCGGGCTGACGGGACGATCGTTCATTCCGCTGCTGTCCAGCTTTGCCTGCGCGATTCCCGGCATCATGGCCGCGCGCACCATCCAGGATCCGCGCGACCGCCTGGCGACAATCCTGGTCGCGCCGCTGATGACCTGCTCGGCGCGGCTTCCGGTCTACGCCCTGCTGATCGGCGCATTCATCCCGAATCAGAGTGTCGGCGGCCTGTTCAACCTGCAGGGCGTGGTGCTGTTCGTGCTCTACGTCGCTGGCATTCTCAGCGCGCTGGTCGTCGCCTACGTAATGAAGATGCTCTCGCGCGACACTGCCGAGCACGCGCTGATGCTGGAACTGCCGTCCTACCGCGTTCCCAGCCCGCGCGATATCGCGCTGGGTCTTTGGGAGCGTGGCGGCATCTTCATCCGCCGGGTCGGCACGATCATCCTGTCGTTGACGATCATCCTGTGGCTGCTGTCCACGTTCCCCGCGCCACCGGCGGGCGCGACCGGACCGGCCATCGACTACAGCCTGGCAGGCCGCATCGGCCACTGGATGGAGCCACTCTTCGCACCCATCGGCTTCAACTGGCAGATCTGCATTGCGCTGATCCCCGGACTCGCGGCCCGTGAAGTCGCCGTCAGCGCCCTGGCCACGGTGTACTCGATTTCCGCCGCGGACGACCTGGCCGCGCAGCAACTGACACCGCTGATCTCGTCCCAGTGGTCCATCGCCACCGCGCTGTCACTGCTGGCCTGGTACGTGTTCGCGCCGCAGTGTCTGTCCACACTGGCGGTCATCCGGCGCGAGACCAACTCCTGGAAGACCGTGGGACTGGCCACCGGCTACCTGTTCGGTCTGGCCTATCTGGCCTCCCTGCTGGTCTATCAGATCGCGAGGTTATGGCTATGACGAGTTATGAATGGATCCAGTGGATCGTGGTCGCCATCGCGGTCCTCGCCAGTCTCGCCTACTGGGTACGACGCCTGTTGCCAGGCCTGTGGATGCGGCTGACCGGCCGCAGCGAACCGCCGCCGGCCGCGGGCTGCGATGCCGGCTGCGGCAGCTGCAACGGCTGCGGTACCGGGCCTGCGCGCCGGGAATCGGCACAACCGCGACCGGGCGGTCATACCCGCCCAATCGTGTTTCACCCGAGCGACTCCTGACCCGGCGGCGCCCGGCCCTGCCGGAGCGCCGGGCTGACGAGACGACTAGGGCGTGCGGTACTGCGCGTGCATGGCGTCCATCCGCTCGGACTGCTCCAGCGTGAAGCGGACCATGCAGTAGTCATCCACGTAGTCCATGAAGTTGTCGATCGGATCGTCGCCGGGCTTGCGCGGCCCGATGCAGCTGTCGCGACCAACCGGGCAACCATATGCCGGGCTGCGCTCAAAAGGCGTGTCATCGACCGAGTCACCGGCGCCGCGGCAGCCGCCCTGGAACGTGTGATATAGCCCGAGCCAGTGCCCGACTTCGTGCGTGCCCGTGTCACCCTCGTTGTAAGGCGCGGCCGTGCCGCCCGGCAGGCTGGAGTACAGCAACACCACGCCGTCGGCATCCGGATTCGCGGTGTATCCCCAAGGCAGCGTGGCGTAGCCGAGCACGCCACCGGACGGATTCGCCGAGTAGATGTTCAGGGTTTCCGCTCCGCCCACCCGCAGACTCGGCTTGGCGGCATCGGGATTGGCGTACCACACCGGGTTGGTCGTCCGGGTCACGCCCTCCAGCGTGAACACGAACGGCGTGCCGGCGTAAGCGTCGTTGAGCACCACCATCTGCGCGTCGATCTGATCCATCGGCACATTGCCCTGCGCCGGCAGCGAACCCTGACTGATCACGTGGAACCACACCGGAATCTCCACGCTGCCCGGGTTGCGAAACAGCCCGCGTCGGGAATTGATGCGCCGAGCCTTGAATGCGGAAAAATCACGCTCGATCAACTCGATCTCGGCATCCGACGGCATCACCGCGCTGCATCGCTCGCCGGACCACCGGCCATCCGAGGCCGCGGCCGACGCGCTCAGCAACATGGCGGCGACCATCCAGATCATCTGTTTCATCGGAACTCCCTGTTACCGAAGGCCGAAACGGCCGATGCCCCAGTATAGCCACAGCCTCCCGGCAGACTAGGCAGTTCGTCACCGTCCCGGCCGCAGCTGTCCATCAGGCGGGGCGCTACCCGGTACCAAACGTGAGGCACACCTTGCCAACGGTGTGCCGCGACTCGATCTGCCGGTGGGCGTCGGCCGCCTCGGTCACCGGATAGGTCTTCTGCACGTGCGGCCGCAGCAGACCTTGCTCGATCCATTGCTTCAGCTGCAACAAATCCCGGGCATCGGATCGGACCTGAACCAGCCGGCTGGTCTTGTTCAGACCCAAACGGGCAACCAACTCTCCGGCGAGCGTCCGCGGCTTCGGAACCGTACTGACATACACGCCCCGCGGCGTCAGCTGCCCGGAAAACATCGATCTCGTGAACTTGCCGAACACATCGAACACGGCGTCGAATCGCGAGCCGATCTTCACCGCGGGCTGGCGACTGTAGTCATGAACCACATCCGCACCCAGCGACTTCACGAAATCGATGTTGCGGGGGCCGCAAACACCATGCACTTCCAGCCCCATGGCCTTGGCGATCTGCACCGCGTAATGACCCACGCCACCGCTCGCACCGTTAATCAGGATTCGCTGGCCCTCACTGGGCGCGCAGCAATCGCGAATCGCCTGCAACGCCGTTTGCGCGGCGAGTGGAACGGCCGCCGCCATCTCGAGCGAGAGATTGGTCGGCGCATGTTGAACTTCGCCCCGATCGAAACGCGCGACCTCGACGTGGACCCCGCCCGAGAAATGGTTCGTCATCCCGAAGACGGCGTCTCCGACGGAAAACTCGGTCACGTTGTCCCCGACCGCCACCACGCGGCCCGCCACATCCAGCCCCGAAGCACGCGGCAGCGAGTCCCGCGCGAAGCTGTGCCTGAACTTCCCTTTCCGCACCAGGACATCCTTGGGGTTGACGCTACCGGCCACCGTCCGGACCAGGACGCTGTCAGCGGAGAGTTGGGGATAAGGCCAATCGTCGACCCACTCCAACACATCCGCTGCTCCGAATCGCCTGTACACAAGGGCTTTCATTTCGCTTCTCCGATAGGGCGGCTGACGATCAGGCGACGATGCGCCTCGGGACGGGGCGAAGTCGAGTCAGGCAACTGATCAAGCCGCACTGATGCACGAACACCTGCATCCAGACACCGGATACTGACCGCGCCTGCGGTCAATTTGATGAACGTGGACTGTCGCGTTCGTAACGCCGGCAAGCGCCGATGTCATTCAACACCATCCTCAATGTGATGATGAAAACTGGACAGCATTGGAACCCTGCTTTGCCCTGAATTTATTGACTTCTGACCAAACAAACTTGTTATGTTCTGTATTCTGGTTCATTTGCCAAGAATTCGAGCAGCTCTCGTGCCGGAGCATAACCTTGCGAGGCCGAAGCCTCTAACCAAATGATTGCCTGATCGAGGTCAGGCTCAACTGCTTCCCCTTCAAGCAGTATGCGAGCTGCAATGTACTGAGCGTGACGATGACCCGCATTCGCAGCCTGGGCATACAGCGTGTAAGCAAGGCTCTTGTTCTCAGGCACACCTAGCCCATATAGATGCTTCTCGGCCAGCAATGTAACTGAGCTGAGAACTCCTGCCTCGGCGCCCTTTGTGCACCAGAACACAGCTTTCCCAGCGTCTTCTGGCAAGTCACGTGCACCGTACGAATAGTCGTAGCAAAGGCGATGCTGGGCGCTCGTGTCGCCACCCTTCGCCATTTCGATGACGGCATTTGGCTCGGCCAAAGCCACTGTAGCCTTTTTCGTAGATTGGCAAGCAGCTAGACCCAGCAGGGCAAAGAAAACTGTGAAATTTCTAAGAAGCATAACGCCCACATTCAGGAACGGCTGAACCGAAGGCGAAGACGTCGCACTGGAATGTGTTGTTAGGCGCCATATTGGGGAGGCGGACGCAAACTTCCAAGCAGGGCTAAGAATGACATGAGGACAAACAACGCCCACCAAGCAACAATTGCCCAGTTTGAGAGCAATGGCTTGCGACGGAAGATGAGGCGAACGATGACAACTAAAAATAGCGGGACGAGAGCACCTGCGAAGGAACGACCAAATATGAAACCCCAACCATATGCGGATTGACCTTCACCTCCCGACCCTAAGCCTGTCGTAATGAAGGTAAATGCGACACTAGTTAAGAGAATTAGGCATGCATTAATGTTTACGTGCTTACTCATTAGATACCTAGGCGCCTAACGCTTGAGTTCAGCCGTCGCGAGCGGAGCGAGCGTCGGCTGGAACGATTTGTTGGGTTGTGGCTTCACCTTGATTTCTCGAACTCTGTTCTTTCACAAGCGCTCATCTCGTTCTGCAGTGCATGCAATTCACGACTCGCTTCCGAAGCGGTGGAGACCCCCGGTTCGTCACAAGATGATGCGGCCGCTGTTAACCAGTGAGCTGCCCGGACTCGGTCCATTTCACAC
>NZ_CAXFCL010000099.1:0-5954 GCF_964000955.1 uncultured Abyssibacter sp. | reverse complement strand
TCGACGTTCAGGCCGAATTGCAGCGTGTCGGCATGAGTTCGCTGGAGGACCTGCTGCGCCAGCAGCGCGACCTGCTGGATGCCCAGTCGCGTCATGCCGGCGCCAGGGCGCAGGCGGTCGCCGCATGGTCCGCGGCGCAGGCCTTGATGGGCACCGACCCGGCCGATTACGTGACCGAAATCAGTCGCTGAGATTCGCCCCGCCGTCGTCCGCACCGGTTTCAGATTCCACTGAACGACTGCATGCCGGATCGGGTCCAACAGACAGGCGGGCCACGTTCACTGACATCAACCCTTAACCATCAGGAGCACAACGACATGACAACAATCGATATCGGCATCGATGCCGAAAGCAGAGAGAAGGTGGCGGAAGGCCTGAAGCGTCTGCTGGCGGATTCCTACACGCTTTATCTGCAGACGCACAACTTTCACTGGAACGTCACCGGCCCGCAGTTCCGTGAACTGCATCTGATGTTCGAGGAGCACTACACCGAACTGGCCGACGCGGTGGATGACATCGCCGAGCGCATCCGCACGCTGGGTGTGGCCGCACCCGGCACGTACAAGGAGTTTTCGCGATTGAGCTCCATCGACGAGGTCGAGGGCGTACCCGGTTCCGAGGAGATGGTCGATCTGCTGACCAAGGGTCACGAGCAGGTCGTCAAAACCTGTCGGGAAGTGCTCAAGCTGGCGCAGGATGCCGACGACGAGTCCACGACCGCACTGGTGTCCGACCGCATGCGTATTCACGAGAAGACCTCGTGGATGCTGAGAGCGCTGCGCCGCTAGAGTGTCGTGACAGGACGCTGACGTCCTGAACGGGGTCGGATGGGAGCTGCCCTGGCGGTATGCTCTCTCCGATCCCTGACCCGTCCGGCGTGTCAGGGCCGCAGACACCGACGGACAGATTGGCAATGAGGATTCGGGCGGCCGAAAAACTGGGCTGGATGACGCGAGGCTATCTGCTGGCCTTGATCATCATTGCCTGTCTGGCGACGGGACAGATGGTCGTGAAGCGGCTATCGCTTCGCGCCGCGGCTTCCAGCGCCACGGTGGTCAACATCAGCGGTCGGCAACGCATGCTGAGTCAGCGCATCGCGCTGTACGTCAGTCGGTATCGCAATGAACTGGCGCTGGGTGAAGCAGGGCCGCCGGAGACGCGGGATGAACTGCGAAAGGCGACGGCGGAATTTCTGAACAGTCATGAGGACCTGACGACAGGGAGCCCCGGTCGAGGTGTTCCGGCGCCAAGGCGCGACAATGTCCTGGATGCCTATTTCTCCGGTGAGCCGTCGCTGGATCGGATGGTCCGGGAGTATGTCAATCAGGCGCATCTGGTGCTGGCCGCGAGTACGGTCGCTGAAACCGCGCAGTTGAGCATTTTCGGCGATCTACCGACCGAATTGCTGGGCCGGCTCGATCAGGTCGTCGGCATTTACGAACACAACGCACGTGAGGACGTGGCACGAATCGACCGTCTTCAGGTCTGGTTCTGGCTGCTGACCTTGCTCACCCTGGTACTCGAAGGCCTGCTCATCTTTCGGCCGATCGTGCGGCGAACGCATACCGCCATTCAGGCCAGGGAATTGGAACGGACGCGACTCGCTGACGCCAACGCGGAACTGAAGGAGTTCGCCTATCGCACGTCGCATGATCTGGTGGCGCCGCTGACGTCGATCCAGGGCGTTGTTCACGCCGCGCGCCTGCTTCTGGATCGTGGGGATGACGAAGGAGTCCGGCGGGCGCTGGCGCTGATCGAGGACAGCGCGGCGCGCGCGCGCATACTCATCCGTGATATCAAGATGGTGACCGTGTCGGATGTCGACATGGCGCTGGCCCGGATGGACGAGATTCGGGCGATCGTGGAAGAGGTTCGCGACGACCTGCTTGCTCAGGCACGATCATGCGATGTGGTCATTGACACGGGCCTGGTGGATGCTGGTCGCGTCGAGGTTTCGGCGACCGCTGTCCGCAAGATGGTTCACAATCTGCTGGCGAACGCCATTGCGTATGCCGATCCATCGTCGGATGGTGTTCAGGTCAGGGTGACATTGACCAAGGATTCAACGAGCTTGCGGATAGCGGTGGAAGACAACGGAGTTGGAATCGAACCTCAACGTCGGGATCGCCTGTTCCAGATGTTCGAGCGATTTCGCCCCGATCTCGGCAACGGATCTGGCCTCGGCTTGTATCTGGTCAGGAAGCTGGCCCAACGGCACGGTGGCGATGTTCGCTACGAGCCGCTGCCACGCGGCAGTCGGTTTACCGTGATTCTTCCCGCTGCTCGGAGCATTCCCCGATGAAGTCGCTGCGATACATGCTTGTCGAGGATCAACCCGCCGACCAGTTCTACACCAAGGTTCTGATCGAGAGTCATCAGCCGGACTGCAGTCTCACCGTTGCCGACGATGGTGAGCGCGCTCTGGAGATACTCGAGCAGCAGAACGTGGTCATCGAGGGCGAAACCCCTGGCCCGGACGTGATTCTTCTGGACATCAACATGCCGCGCATGGACGGTTTCGAGTTTCTGGAAGAATTCACGAGCAGGGTGCAGCGGGGTGAGCTGCGCCAGCGGCCGGTCATCATCATGCTGACGAGCTCCGACGACGTCAGTGACCGCACGCGCGCGAGCCGATTCAGTTGCGTCAAGGGGTACCTGACCAAGCCCATCGATCTCAAACGGCTGGATGGCACATTGACGACGGTTCTTGCCGAACGGGATGGCGACGACGGCTGATGGCGTTTTGGCCGCTTCGCCGATGGTCGGGCAAGCAGATGATCGTCACGGCGATCGCCGCCGGGGTTGTGGGCACCGCGCCGGCATCGACGGTCTACATTTGCCGGGATAAGGATGGACACCAGTCGATTCAGGATCGACCCTGCACCCCACATGCGGCATCTCGGATCGTGGAGGTTGAACAGCGCGCTTTGGGGCGCGTCGAATCCGGTCATTCCGGTAGAGCCACGTCGGGTGCGGCGCCGAAACAACGTGAGATTGATCGAGGCTGGACTGGCCGCGAAGCCTCCCGCTGTCGGCAGTACCAGGAAGGCAAGCTTCAGGTGCACGCCCGGATGCGGGCAGGTTATTCGATTTCGGAAGGCGAGCGGCTACGGGCAGGTCTGGACAAGTTGAACGGCTTGCTTACGACCCACTGCGGGAAGATTCCTCAGCAATACTGGATTCAGGGCAATGCCAGTGACGATCCACCCGCGTAGACAACGGTTGACGCGTCTACTTGCCTGATGAATTCAGGCTGTCGGAATTTTCATTCAGCCATTCGACGAGCGCCGAACGGCGATTGATGCCGAGCTTGTCGTACACCTTGTAGAGATGCGTGGATGCGGTGGATGGCGCCATGTCCAGTCGGCGTGAAACTTCCTTGAAGGTCATGCCGGATGCAATCAGGCGTGCGACCTCCAGTTCCCGCGGTGACAGATTGGGCAGCCGACGATCAGGGCGTGCGCGCAGTCGGATGTAGGGCGTACCGGGCTCCACATAGAAGAACAGGCCTTTCCAGGTCATGCCGTGGCGCAAGGTTGCCGGCGACTGATCGATTGGCATCGGAAGCGTTTGCGCATCCCAGTCGGGTTGGCTGCGTCGCAGCAGCGTCACGAAACGCTCGTTGGCGTGCAGCACGTGTCCCTCCGCGTCTACCGTGGCGTGCCCCAGTTCGTCGTCACCGTCGCTGCGGGCGTCCGCCACATACATTTCATGCTCGTCGTGGAGCTCGGTTGCGGTTTGCAGTGTGGAGCACATGGCGAGAGCGATCTTACTCGGCAGAGTTTTGGCGTTAGGCAGCAGATGCAGTGTGAAGCGATGTTTCCGAAGCGATTCGCCAAAGCCCACTTCCTGCGAAGTTACGCGGTCACCGGCCATCCCGCTCTGGTCACGCTCCCACGAACAAATCGTGGTCCATTCATCATCGCCCATGGCGACATCCCAACGAACCGCCGCAAGGCCATATTCCTCGGAAAAAACTGCGGCGACCTCGTCAAAAACCGTGGTCTTCCCGTTGCGCACCGCCAGTTGCAGCGCATTGCGCTGGCAGTTGAAAAAACGTCTCCATATGCGCTCCATCGACAAACTATCCGTAGTGCTTTCTTTGCCTCGTAATTCTTACGACCGTAGTTCTTACGATCATATACATTACGATAGGCGAGTCCCGATCGAAATGCTGTGATGTGGTCGACTAACCTCCAAGAGGTGCGACCATGCGCATCCTATTTTTTGCAATTTCGGCTCTTCTGGCTAGCACGGTTGCCAAGGCGGGCCCTGTAGGAAATCTCCTTGGTGCGCTGTCGGGAAATGATTCCGTCTCCACCACGCAGCAGTCTGCAGGCGGCGCCATTCCGCTGCTTGGGGCGACGCTGGCCTCACTGCGCGGCACCACCACGAATCTGGGCACGGGACTCGCCGGATTTTCAGCGAATGCCGGCTCCGCGCCGCTGCCGGGCCTGGGGGCGGCCGACGGTCCGTCGGACGGGTTCCTCGACATCACCGTGTTCGAGACTGGTCCCGATGGCTCCGGGTATCCGGTGCTGCTGGAACTGGGCGAGGCGGTGATCGACCAACCTTTGGCTGATCTGTTGCTGGGGCAGTTCCTGGGACTTGGTGACCAGAACAACAGGCTGGACGTGGCGGTGCTGGGCGGCAATGAAGTCGGCAACACCGGCGACGACGGTCTGCTGGGCACGGCCGTGCTGTCCGGTGCCGATGTGGGCAACGGTGGTCTGCTGGGCATTGGCATTCTGAACGAGGACGGCACCGGCACCGGTGGCCTGCTCGGGCTGGCCGTGCTGAGCGGCAACTACGCCGGGGAGGGTGGAGCGCTGGGTGTCGGCATCCTCAACGAGAACAGTTCCGGCAACGGTGATCAGCTCGCCGTGGGCGTGCTGTCCGGCACCGATTCCGGTCAGTCTGCCGAAGGTCTCGGCATCGGTTTGCTGAACGACGGTGATGCACTGCACATCATGTACGGCGGTGACACCGTGCTGACGCTGGACGCGGTCGGCTCGCAGCTCGCGAGCCTGTTGCCGATCGGGGAGGTCTACGACGGCATCTGGATCGGCACCGGCGAGGACGTCACCAGCGCCAACGGTCTGCTGAACGTCGGCGTGCTGGCGGGTGACAACGCGGGTTCCGGTGGTCTGATTGGCGTCGCGGTGCTGTCCGGTGACGATTCCGCACAGGGCAGCCTGATTGGCCTGGGCGTGCTCAACGGCGACGACAGCGGCCACGGAGACGGTCTCGGTGTCGCGGTGCTGTCCGGTGATCACAGCGGCGACGGCACGCTCGGTGCCGGCGTGCTCAACGGCAACAACTCCGGTAACGGTGATCTGATCGGCGCGGGTGTACTGAACGGCGATGACAGCGGCAATGGCGGTCTGATTGGTGCCGGCGTGCTCAACGGTGAGGATTCGGGCAATGGCGGTCAGATCGGTGTCGCGGTGCTTGGTGGCGACGACAGCGGTAACGGCGGAACCCTTGGTGCCGGTGTGCTCAACGGTGACGGTTCCGGTAACAGCGGCGTCATCGGTGCAGGCGTGCTCAACGGCGATGATTCCGGTAGTGGTGGTTCGCTCGGTCTCGGGCTGATCAACGACACCGATGCTGTGCCGGATGACGGCAACGGCGGTGATGGCAACGGCGATTCCATCATCGACGTCGCGACCAATCCCGACGAGGGGTCCACCGGCGCGGACAGCGAAGTTCGTGAATCCGGTGCCGAACTGCTCTGTGGTGTCGCCGAAGAGCTTACTACTCGCGCAGACCTGAATTGCGGCGAGTCAGTCGACACCAATGTCTGAGGGTGCAGGTTGACAGCAGACTGATGCACGAGGTGGATGAAATCGATATCGCGGACGGTATCAGCGCCCGCCTCGAATACCTTTGTTGCCTGACCGAGGCGCTGAGGGAGAGGGTCGGTGTTGATGGAGCGGCGGGCACGGCCGTGG
>NZ_CAXFCL010000098.1:0-17292 GCF_964000955.1 uncultured Abyssibacter sp. | reverse complement strand
CCTCGGCCCAGAACGAATGACGGAACGGACCCTGCAACCGCGAGTTGGTCATGTTCGCGATCAACAGATGCGGTATCGCGTAGGCGGCGATCATCAACGCCTGCGCCTGAATGATCTTGGCGTCGAACAACAGGTAGGACAGCGGTGCCGACAGGAACACGATCCGTGGCAACCCGTAGAAGAAGTGCAGCATCGCGTTCGCGTAGCAGAGACGCTGCCCGAACCGCAGTCCGCGCTTGAACAAGGGATTGTCCAGACGGAAGATCTGCGCCATGCCTCGAGCCCAGCGAATCCGCTGACCGATGTGGGCGGACAGCGATTCGGTGGCCAGGCCGGCCGCCTGCGCGACATTGATGTAGGCCGAGCGCCAGCCGCGGCGATGCATCTTGAGCGCCGTGTGCGCGTCTTCGGTCACGGTCTCCACCGCGACGCCACCGACCTCCTCCAGCGCTTCCCGGCGCAGCACCGCGCAGGAGCCACAGAAGAACGTGGCATCCCAGAAATCGTTGCCGTCCTGCAACAGACCGTAGAACAGCTCGCCCTCGTTCGGCACCTGCTTGAAGGTGCCGAGATTGCGCTCGAACGGGTCCGGGGAGAAGAAATGGTGAGGCAGCTGCACCAGCGCCATCTTCGGATCCTTCAGGAACCAGCCAACGGCGACCTGGAGGAAGGAGCGGGTCGGAATATGGTCGCAGTCGAAGATCGTGACGAGTTCACCGGACGTCTTCGTCATCGCCTTGTTGATGTTGCCCGCCTTGGCGTGCGTGGATTCCTTGCGCGGCAGATGCACCGCCCCGACCTGCTCGCAGAACTCGCCGAACTCGTCGCGGCAACCGTCGTCGAGCACGTAGACCTTGATCTTGTCCTCGGGCCAGTCAATCTGCAGCGCGGCAAGCACCGTCGGGCGCACGACCTCCATCGGCTCGTTGTAGGTCGGAACGAAGACATCGACCGTCGGCCACAGGTCGGTGTCCTCCGGCAGCGGATACGGCCTGCGATGCAGCGGCCACAGCACCTGGAAGTACCCGAGAATCAACACCAGCACCGCGTAGAACTCGGCCAGGATCAGGCCGATCGCGAAGAACAGGTCGACGTAGGTGACCCCAGGCGCCCCGACCCCGATCGTCTCGGTCACCCGCCAGTAGAAGTAGCGGAACGAGGTGAGCAGCGAGATCATCATCATGGTGATGGAGATCAGGTGCCCCTCGTAACGACGCAGCCAGGAACACAGCGCAAACGATCCGATGGCGAACAGCGCCTGCCAGGCCAGACCGACCGGCGTCGTGATGATCAACCAGCAAGGCCCCGCGGCGATGATCACCGCCACGAGCAGCGACAGCTTGGACTCCCAGACACCCAGATTCGCCAGGCGATCCATGTAGCGCATGAAACCGCCGGTCCGGCGCCAATCCGCCTCCGGGGTCAGTGACGGTTGCGCAACGCCTGGCGACGGTCGATTCATCGTAGTGTCTTCTCCACCCAGGCGGCCAGCTCATCAAAATCGGTCGCGGCACGCCCGTTCGGTTCGTAGGCGAGTACCGTCTGTTGCGCCGCGAGCGCCTCCTCGGCCGCCGCATCGAACCGGACCGCCACCGGCACGAGACGATTGCCCAGACGCTGACTCAGCATGGCCTGCACATCGCGGCAAAGCACCCGACCCTCGTTCATCCGGTTGACCAGGAAGAACAATCCCCGGAACTGGTCACAGGCCTTGCCGGCATAGGTCTCGATCGTCCGTTCGACCGTCGGCACCGTGATGAACGATGCGGCGTCGGGCAGCACGACCACGAGAACGAGATCCGCCAGCTCCACGGCGGCACGCTGGAATTCAGACGGGCCCGGAGGCGTATCGAACACGGTGTAGTCGACACCCTTCGCATCCACGGTGGAGAGCCCCTCGGCCAGCCAGGCCTGACCGTCGACCACCGCGTGTTCAAAGCGATCCCGGTGAGTTTCGGACAGAAATCCGTACGGCAGGAAGCTGAGATTCTCGATGCCGTCGCGGGTTCCGTTCTTCCATGGATCGCCGCGCAACGTGGCCGAGGCCAGCCCCTCGGGATTCACGGGATCGGCGGACAGATGAAACTGCAATGCATTCTGGGCATCCAGGTCCACCGCGCACACGCGACGCCCCAGCGCCACCAGCGCCTCCGCCAGATTCGCGGTCACGGTCGTCTTGCCGACACCGCCCTTGGGCGAGACGATGGCGATGCGCTTGGGCCGTTTGCTCGACTTCCCCAGCATGTTCCCCTGATGTCCTTGTTTCGGTGGCGGTTCGGGTATCGGTGTCGTCGCGTCAGTCGACTCGTGACTTTTCAAGACGCCCAAAAACTGAAGGCAGACTCTGATCCAGGTGATTCTCCGCCACCATGGGCGCTTCTCTGCGTTCATAGTGTAGTTTCAGCTTGGCTCCCTCCGGCCTGCGCTGCACCGGAGGCTGGCCCAGCCGCCCCATCAGCTTGGCAATGGCTCCACTGGTCGGGCGCGCGGGGCGCCCACCCTCCTGTTGGGTTACGGCATCAGCGGGCGCTTCGGACGATGCGTTCACGGTCGTACCTCCGGCTTCTGAGCGTTCTTCCTTGATGACCTCAGCCTGACCCGTCGGCTCGGGCGTCGCGGCCTGCGTCAGTTCGGGTTCGACGGGCTCCGGCGATTCCGGTTCCGGCGGGGCATGGCGGACGTCTTCGTCGACCACGTCGGCGACCGGCTCCTGTCGAACATCATCCTCCGAGATCATCCGCCGTGCCGACTGGGCCACGCGCTCGGTGCCTCGCACCAGAGCGGCCAGGCTGCCAGCCCGGCGCAGGCGCGGCGAATCCTGCTCCAGATCGATGCTGTCTTCCGGCGCGTGGCTCCACTCGCCCAGTTCCACCGGCTCGTCAGGAATGTCGGCAACGGGAAATTTCTGTGCACCCAGCGAAGCCAGCAGCGACCACCGATCGGGCATCGCTTCGATCAGCGCGAGTTCGTCGACCTCGGGTTCGTCCGTCTGCGCAACCACCGGTTCCGGCGTCTCGTCGACGGGCTCCGGTTCCGTGCCAGCGTCATCAACAAACTCGGGCTCCGTAACCGGTTCGGCCTCAGGCTCCGGCTCGATCTCGGACTCGGCTTCCGGTTCGGGCTCCGACGATGCGGACGCCGCCCGCAACGCGTCGAGTTCGGCCTGTTCCTTTGCGTTGTTGTTGTGCTGAACGCGTGGCGGTGGCGGATAGTCTTCGGGGTCGATCACCGGCCCGTCGGATTCGGGCATCTTGCGGGCCTTGGGCCTGGATGCGCCTTTCGGCTTGACGGCGTCGGGGCCCGGACCATCGCCCTCGCCCTTGATGTCGCGATAAGTCGACGGATCGAGGCCAAGGTGAGCAAACAGCTGCTTGACGTCCTCGCCTTTGTTACTCATGAGCCGATCTCTGCATCAATCAACAGATCAGCCGAACAGCGAGCGATGCGCCAGACGGAAGCGATAACTGTCGACGTCTCCCTCATCAATTTCGATTTGCCGGAGTACCAGATCGTCACCGGCGCCGAACGTCTCGAACCAGCGGCTATAGATGCCTTCCAGTAGCGCGCCGGCCCAGGTCACACCATGCTCGCCGAATGCGGCGCGAAACGGCGCGCAGTCATGCACGACTTCCAGGCTGGTCTGCACGTCCTTGAAACGCACCAGCCCCCAGTTCCAGTCAGACCAGATGGCATTGGCCGCATGTTCCATGTCTTCGAGCGTCTCGGCCTCGACCGGCGTGACGGCCGCGCCCATCCGGCGACCCAGCACATACATGAAGGACTGGATCTCCTCATCCGACATCTGTTCGGCGAGTTCCTCGGCGAGCGCAGACAAGAATGCACGCCACTGGCGCCCGCACTGCTGTTCCGCGAAATAAGCCAACTGACTGCCGAAACCATTCGACATGCGAATCCCCAAGCACAACGGAAGGAAAATTTACCCTACGTTTATATCACACACATCCCGTGAACGAACGGTAAATCCGAATCGAACAAGGTCACGCAGTGCTATGATTTAGCGTGAATTTAGTGGTCTGGAGATGCGGTCTTGGCGAAGCGTGGCACTCACTACGACGTGTTGGTGATCGGGAGCGGCCCGGGGGGCGAAGGCGCGTCGATGATGGCGGCCAAGAATCGGAAATCGGTCGCCGCCGTCGAACGCTACATCGATGTCGGCGGCGGTTGCACGCACTGGGGCACGATCCCCAGCAAGGCGCTGCGCCACGCCGCACGGCGCTATTCGGAGATACGCAGAGAGCCGCTTTATCAGCAGTTTCGCAAGGATTTGCACCTCACCTACCCCGAAATTCTGCGCAATGCAGACAGCGTCGTCAGCCGGCAGGTGGCGTTGCGGCGCGGCTACTACGAGCGCAACCACGTCCCGCTGATCGAGGGGACGGCGCGGTTCATCGACCCCAACACGATCGAGGTGACCGCATCCGGCTCGCCAACCCAGCGGCTCACCGCCGACTCGATCGTGCTGGCGCCGGGGTCGCGCCCCTATCGGCCACCGGAGATCGATTTTTCGCACCCGCGCATCCACGACAGCGACACGATTCTGGAATGCGACGAGCATC
Organism: uncultured Abyssibacter sp.; assembly: GCF_964000955.1. Lineage (NCBI taxonomy): Bacteria > Pseudomonadati > Pseudomonadota > Gammaproteobacteria > Chromatiales > Oceanococcaceae > Abyssibacter > uncultured Abyssibacter sp. The sequence continues at coordinate 12,715 of NZ_CAXFCL010000098.1, read as the reverse complement.
CGCGTTCGATAACGATCTATGGCGCGGGCGTCATCGGCTCCGAGTACGCCTCGATCTTCAGCCATCTGGGCATTCGGGTGAATCTGGTCAATACGCAGTCGCGGCTGCTCTCCTACATGGACGACGAGATCACCGAGGCGCTGTCCTATCACCTGCGGGATCGCGGCGTGACGATCCGGCACAACGAGCGGATGGCTCGCGTCGAGCCGCGTGACCACGACGTGGTCCTGCACCTCGAATCCGGTCGCCGCATCAAGTCCGACTATCTGCTGTGGGCAAATGGCCGCACCGGCAACACCGACTCACTGAATCTGGAGGCCGCCGGGCTGGAGGCGGATGGCCGTGGCCAGCTCAAGGTCAATGAGCACTACCAGACCGACGTGCCGTCGATCTACGCGGTGGGAGACGTGGTCGGCTTTCCCGCACTGGCCTCCAGCGCCTACGATCAGGGCCGGTTCGCCGCGGGGCATATCGTCTCCGGCGCGGCCCATTCGCTGCGATTCGACCTGATGCCCACCGGCATCTACACGATTCCCGAAATCAGCTCCGTGGGTCGCACCGAGCGCGAACTGGCGGAGCAAGGCGTGCCCTACGAAATCGGCCACGCCTTCTTCAAGCACCTGGCTCGCGCGCAAATGGTCGGCGAAACCGTGGGCATGCTGAAGCTGATCTTTCATGTGGACACGCAGGAAATTCTGGGTATCCACTGCTTCGGGGAAGCGGCGTCGGAGATTGTTCACATCGGGCAGGCCGTCATGGCCCGTGGCGGCGAACGCCAGCTGCAGTACTTCATCGACACGACGTTCAACTACCCGACCATGGCGGAGGCCTATCGCGTCGCCGCGCTCAACGGGATGAATCGCCTGGTCTGACCTGGAAAGCTCCAGGGCTCCTCGCCCAGCGGCCACAAAAAAGCCCCGGACCAGCCGGGGCTTTTTTCATGCGGCAAGCCTATTCGGCGATGACGCGCAGTTCGACACGACGGTTGAGCTCGCGTCCTTCCTCGGTTTCGTTGCTGGCAACCGGTTCGAATTCACCGTAGCCACGCGCCGTCAGCCGGGAGGCCTGAATGCCCTGTGCAACCAGATAGTCGACCACGGCCTGGGCACGATCCTGCGACAGCTTCTGGTTGTACTCCGCGGCGCCGCGAGAATCGGTGTGTCCCGCCACTTCGACCAGGGCCGCACGCTGCGTCTTCATGGTCTCGGCCTGACGGTTCAGCACGATTTCCGCATTGGCGGTCAGCGTCGCAGACCCGGTTTCGAAGGTCACGCCATGCAGCACGATGACCTCGGGAACCTCGCAACCCTGCTCGTCCACCTCGGCACCCGGCGCGCTGTCGGGGCAGCGATCAAAGGTGTCGGTGACGCCGTCACCATCGCTGTCCTTGGCCTTCGCCAACGGGCAGCCACTGGCGTTGACGACCGTACCCAGCGGAGTGCCGGGGCAGTTGTCCTTCTGATCGATCACGCCGTCCTGATCGGTATCCACGACACAGTCGGTACGACCGGTCTGGGGGTCGATCACGGTCAGGTCGCATTCCTCCTTGACCGGCTCCGCCGCGCTGGGCGCGCCGTAGTGCCAGGACAGCGGAATCTGCACGCCGAGGTTGATGCGCAGGTCGTTGACCATGTTCTCGTCGTCGTAGTGCTCGCTGTTGAACTGGGCCATGTAACGCGCCTCGGCCCGCAGCGCGATGCCGTTGAGCACGGGCACCAGCACACCACCGCCAGCGTTCACCGCCGGGTGGAAGTCGTTGTTGCCGAGAATGTCATCTTCCGACATGCCCAGACCGGCAAGCAGGAACGGCTTGACCGGCAGGCTGCCGACCAGACCCGTCAGGTCGTAGACGTAGTCCACGAACAAGCCTGCCTGGTAGTCGTCCTCGCCATCCAGGTCACGCTCCATGGCGTTGCTGTAGAGGCTGATTTCCAGCGCGCTGCTGTCGTAGGGCAGCGGGAAACCCAGACGAACCCGACCGCCCAGGCCATCATCATTCTCGCGGATCGAATCCACGGCAACGAACTCGGCGCCGATGCCAATGTACGGGATGTCAAACCCATCCGTATTCACGGCCGCAGCCGGGCCCGAGGCGAAGGTGACGGCAAGTGCCGACACCGAGAGCAAACGTTTCATGGAGTCTTCCTTGATGACAGAGATTCTTGATGACCGGATCATCGGTACCCTTGGTCCCCGGGGTAACCGCCGATCGATCCGACATTAATAAGCGGAATAGCTTGCGGCATCAAGGTTTCACTTGAGTGAAACCAGCCTGTCGCATGACATCGACGCTCCGCGCGACCAGCGCGGGTCCGGCATAGATAAACCCGGTATAGATTTGCACGAGGTCGGCACCGGCCCGAAGCTTCTCGACGGCATGCTCCGGTCGCATCACGCCGCCCACCCCGATCAGCGCGCAGGCCGAGCCGAGATGCTCGCGCAGCAGTCGCAGCAATCGCGTCGACGGTTCCCTGACCGGGTCGCCGCTAAGCCCCCCCGCCTCGCCCGCGTAACGATGCCCCGCGACCGCGTCGCGGTGTATCGTCGTGTTCGTCGCAATCAGGGCTTCGAATCCCACGTTGACGACCGCATCGCCCAGGGTCCGCACCTCGTCCGGCTCGAGATCCGGAGCAATCTTGATGGCAACCGGCACTCGTCGGCCATGTTGCTGGGCGAGCATCTCGCGACAGTCCGCCAGCCCACGCAACAGGGCATCACGTGCCTGGCCGGCCTGCAGATCCCGCAACCCGACGGTGTTCGGCGACGAGATATTGACCGTCAGGTAATCGGCCAGCTCATAGGCCCGCTGCATGCCTTCGCGATAGTCATCCAGCGCGTGCTCGGCCGGCGTGACCGCATTCTTGCCCAGGTTGATGCCCAGTCTGGCGCCCCCCCGGTCCGAGCCGCGGATGTTGTCGAGGACCACGTCCAGCCCCGCATTGTTGAACCCGAGCCGGTTGATGATCGCGCCATGCTCAGGCAGCCGGAACATGCGCGGACGAGGATTGCCGGGCTGCGGTTTCGGCGTCACGGTGCCGATCTCGATCAACCCGAACCCCAGCCGCGTCCAGGCATCGATGCATTCGGCATTCTTGTCCAGTCCGGCGGCGAGACCGAGCCGGTTCCTGAATCGCAGCCCCATCACCTCCACCGGGTCTTCTCCGGCTTCCGGGAATGCCGAAAGCAGCCACGGCGCCCGTCGCAGCGCGCCCAGGGTGAAACGATGGGCGGACTCAGCATCCATGGCGAACAGCGCGGGACGTGCGAGTTGATACATCAATGCGATACAAGGCTGCGGGGGCGGCCGGAGCATAGACCCCAGACCCATCGACGCCAAGCGGGTTTCGACGTCGGGGCGGTGGCACCGCCTGCGATCCCGCGGGGGCGACGGGCGCCGCGAGCCAAATTGACTCGTCTTCCAGCCTTGGGCAAAGTCCCGCTCCAGACATCAAGCAAGTTGGACACCGGGGAATATATGCTGCGCGCAGGTACCTTGATCATGTTCTTGCTCGTCGCTGGTGTGACGTTCGGCACCATGCTGACGCTGGACACATTGATCGACCGATCGACTCCGGAGCGGGACAGTACCGGCGTCAACGCCGACGCTGTCTTCGGGGCCACCGAACCTGCAAAACTGACGCCGCGGGCCGATCAAGCACGCCAGATGTCATCGCGAGAGGCCGAGATCCGGCGAATCGCGCGGCAGGTCGCGGAGGCAACCGCAGCCCGGGTCGCGATCGAAACCGCCGAGCAGGAAGTGGCCTCGCAGCTCTGAGCGCCCATCACCGATTCACTCGCCGCGTCCGCGCGGCATCGATTTGCCGGTACGCACCGGCCACCCACCGAGTTTGCTCATGACCCTGCGCCACCGCATGCGCGGCGGTGCGATCGGCGTTGTTCTCACGCTGCTCGCCCTCACCGCAGTCGCCGTTGTCGTTTTCTTCGCCGTTGACCGGTTTCTGCTGGATTCGGCCAACCTGAAACGCATGACCGGCCAGTCCACATCGCTGTTCGCCACGGCGCGGGATGAGGGCGACATCAGCGCCGCCGAGGCAACGCGCATCGGCCGCGAGGAAGCCGAACGGGTTGCCGCGCGCATCGCCTCGCAGGCGGCCAGGCAGGCGGCTCGCGACACCATTGTCGAGCGGACCGACGGACAAGCCTCGACCCCGCCTCCGGACCTGCCCGCCGAACCCGACATCAACACGCTTTCAGGCCCGCAGCAGATTGCGGCCCGAGAAGCGAGGCGTGTCGCGCAGCGCATCGCGGACCGGATCGCCCGCGATGTGGCGACGGACGAACTGATGGCCTATGTCGACTCCGTGACCGACTTCTCGGCGGCATCGACCGAACCCGCGGAGCAGCAGCCAGTCTCGCAGCCGGAGCCGATCGCCGAAGACACCGAACAGACGGAAGACACCACACTGGTCACGGCCGAATCCGAGGCTAGGCAGACCGCCGCTCCGGCGGCAGCGGCAACCTCGGACGCCAACGCCACGTCCCCCGCCCGCTCCACCGGAACCGCTCCGAAACCGATTCGCCCCGCGCAACAGGCTCCCGCGCCGGTGCGCACGGCGCCCAAGCCTTCCGCGCTGGATCTCAAGCCCTGGTGGCCGACCGCGGGGAATGTCCCGGAAAACGCCCTGAGTCTGCGCTTCGCCGGCGAGGCGCAAGGCGAGGCGCATGGCGTTGCCCTGCTCTTCACCGAGGCACCGGCATCGCTGGATGCGGTCGCCAGCCACGTCCGGGTGCTCAACGACGCCGGCAACACCGTCCGGGTCACCTGGAGCAGCGGCCGCAACCCGGCGCTGGTCCAGACCGATCCGCTGCCGGTCGGCCGCTATGTGGTCATCATCGCGGACGATCTGACGTCACGGTCCGGCAAGACCATGGTCCGAAAACTCGAAGGTCCGGTTTTCGTCGCGGCGGACTAGCCGGCCTAGTCGCCGTAGATGTCCTTGTTGAACTCGATCACCCGGGCCGGCGGCAAGGTGAGATACGGCGTGTCGGAATCCTTGGCCACACGATAGCTGCGGACGGGCTCATCGAGCTCACGCAGTGGCATGCCGTGGTAGCCGGTAGACGGATCACCGAAGAAACCCTCGTCGGGGTCTCCGTAGTACTCGACGCCATCGAATCGTGCGTCCTTGCGCGCTTCGGCTGGCTGGCCGAATACCGCGATGCAGCTGATCAGCATGAGTCCGGACAGGATTCGCACGGCAGGCTCCTCTGGAGTGACGACGGGATCATTATAGCGCCGTACAGGCCCGGACCAGTTCGCAACAAGCGTCCGTGGGCGGTAGAGTCGTTGGGACCATGTCCATGAGATACCCGGTTCGAATCCCCGCGCGGCGGAACGAGCGGATGGTGGCGGGCTCTCATCGACACTCCCTTGATGACTGCCAGAAGGACTCTGTCGATGCTCAAGAATCAGGTGCAACTTATCGCCTACCCCAACCGCATGGGCGACAATCTTCGCGACCTTTTCGACATTCTTGAACAACACTTCGCCAAGGCCGTCGGCGGCGTGCACATCCTGCCGATCTATCCGTCCAACGCCGATGGCGGCTTCTCGCCCCTGACCCACAAGGAGGTCGACCCCGCCTACGGCACCTGGGAGGATGTCGAACGCATTTCGGAGAAATACGATCTCTGCCTCGACCTGACCCTGAACCACATCTCGGACGAATCCGTCGAGTTCAAGGATTTCATCGAGAAGGGCTACAAGTCCGAATATGCGGACCTGTTCGTCCACATCCACGAGATGGGCGAGATCACGCCGGATGACATGGCGAAGATCCATATCCGAAAGGAGAAGGAACCGTTCCGCGACGTCGAATTCGCCGACGGGTCCACCGGACAGGTCTGGTGCACCTTCACCGAACATCAGATCGATCTGAACTACAAGAGCGAGAAGACCTACGCGCTGATGGAGGAGTACATCGAGTTCCTCACGTCGCGCGGCGTCAAGCTGTTCCGTCTGGACGCCTTCGGCTACACGACCAAGATTCTCGGCACCAGCTGCTTTCTGGTCGAACCCCGCGTCTACGAAATCCTCGAGTGGATCAACAACCTGGCCCGCGAGTACAACGCCGAGGTGCTGCCCGAGGTCCACGACCACTCCAGCTATCAGTTCGCCATCGCCAACCGCGGCATGTGGGCCTACGGATTCGCCCTGCCCCCGCTGCTGCTCTACACGCTGCTGGACAACAACACCGAATACCTCAAGAACTGGCTGCGCGTCTGCCCCCGCAACCAGTGCACGGTGCTGGATACCCACGACGGCATCTGCATTCCCGACGTCGAGGGCATTCTCCCCAAGGAGAAGATCCAGGCGATGGTCGACAACGTGCAGGACCGTTCGGCCGATCCGATCCTGCGCCGGTCCGCGGCCAACGTGCACAGCGTCGGCGCGATCTACCAGCTCACCTGTACGTTCTACGACGCGCTCAAGCAGAACGACGACGCCTACATCTGCGCCCGCGCGATCCAGTTCTTCACGCCCGGCATCCCGCAGGTCTACTACGTCGGCCTGCTGGCGGGCATCAACGACGACATGCTGATGCGCCGCAGCGGCGAGCTTCGCGACATCAACCGCAAGTTCTACACCCACGACGAGGTCGAGGAAGCCGTTCACCGGCCCGTGGTCAAACGCCTGCTCAAGCTCATGGAATTCCGCAACAGCTACCCGGCGTTCGACGGCCGCTTCGAGCTGAACTATTCCAACCACACCAGCGTGTCGATGGCGTGGCGCAAGGGCGAGTACTACTGCAACCTGTTCGTCGACACGAATTTCAAGAAGGCGACGATCAAGTACTTCAACCCGAAGACGCGGATCAAGCTGAACATGACCTGCTGAGGCGGCGACGCGTGCCCGGCCATGCCGCCGGGCCCGCAATCGCCTACAATCCGCGCCCGAAAACGCATTCCATTCGGGAGATCCGCATGACCGTCATCCGTCAGGACGACCTGATCGACAGCGTCGCCGACGCGCTGCAATTCATCTCGTACTACCACCCGCTGGATTTCATCCAGGCCATCCACGCGGCCTACGAGCGCGAACAGAATCCGGCGGCCAAGGACGCGATGGCGCAGATCCTGATCAACTCGCGGATGTGCGCGGAAGGTCATCGCCCGATCTGCCAGGACACCGGCATCGTCACCGTGTTCGTCAAGGTGGGCATGAACGTGCAGTGGGATGCCGATCTGTCGGTCACCGACATGATCAACGAAGGCGTGCGCCGCGCCTACAGCAACCCGGACAACGTGCTGCGCGCCTCCATCCTCGCGGACCCGGCCGGCAAGCGGCAGAACACGCGGGACAACACTCCGGCCGTGATCCACATGGAAATCGTCCCCGGCGACACCGTGGACATCCAGGTCGCCGCCAAGGGCGGTGGCTCCGAGGCCAAGACCAAGTTCGTGATGCTCAATCCGTCGGATTCCATCGTCGACTGGGTGGTCAAGACCGTGCCGACCATGGGCGCCGGCTGGTGCCCGCCCGGCATGCTGGGCATCGGCATCGGCGGCACCGCGGAAAAAGCCATGGTCATGGCCAAGGAAGCGCTGATGGACCCGATCGACATCGGCGAGCTGCGTGAGCGCGGCCCGCGGAACCGCGCCGAGGAACTGCGCCTGGAGATCATGGACGCGGTCAACGATCTGGGCATTGGCGCGCAGGGCCTGGGCGGGCTGACCACGGTGCTGGACATCAAGATCAAGGATTACCCGACCCATGCGGCCAACCTGCCGGTGGCGATGATCCCGAACTGCGCCGCGACCCGCCATGCGCATTTCGTGCTCGACGGCTCCGGGCCGTCGTTCCAGACACCACCGTCGCTGGATGACTGGCCGGTGGTCAGCCGCGAAGGTGGCGGCGCCTCCAAGCGCGTCGATCTGGACACGGTAACCGCCGAGGACGTGCGCGGCTGGAAACCGGGTGAAACGCTGCTGCTCAACGGCAAGATGCTCACCGGCCGCGATGCCGCCCACAAGCGGCTGACCAGCCTGCTGCAGTCCGGCGAAGGCCTGCCCGAGGGTCTGGACCTGCACGGCCGCTTCATCTACTACGTGGGCCCGGTCGACCCGGTCCGCGACGAGGTCGTCGGCCCCGCCGGCCCGACCACGGCGACGCGGATGGACAAGTTCACCGACTACATTCTCGAACACACCGGCCTGCTCGGCATGATCGGCAAGGCCGAGCGCGGCCCCGTCGCCCGCGAGGCGATCAAGAAGCACCAGTCGGTCTACCTGATGGCCGTGGGCGGCGCCGCCTATCTGGTCTCCAAGGCCATCGTCGGCTCCCGCGTCGTCGCCTTCGAGGATCTGGGCATGGAGGCGATCTACGAGTTCGAGGTCAAGGACATGCCGGTCACCGTCGCGGTGGACAGCAACGGCGCATCGGTGCACGAAACCGGCCCCGCGGAATGGAAGATCCGCATCGAGGATCTGAAGAAATCAGCCTAGCCGGCACAAGTCCCCGAGCGCAGAAAGCCCCGGTTGATCCGGGGCTTTTTTGTGCCCGCCACCCGTGCCATCAACGCATCCGACCATGGTCGAAGACGCGGCGGATTTCGACTAAAGGCCAATAGACGATCAGACCCCGGAAGCAAATGATCGCGACCACTAATAACAGGAGGAGTCCGCATGACCACACTGCCCCAGGCACCCGTCCGCCTTGCCGTTTGCTCCGTGCTGCTGGCCGCATCCGCCGGCGTGTCCGCGCAAACCACCCAGGTCACGACGAATGATCAGTTTCTGCCGGATGACGCCAAACCCGCGCAGAAGGCCCCGCCCCACAAGTCGATGACGGTCGGCAAGACCACCGTCACGGTCAAGGGCTACATCAAGCTGGACGCGATGGTGACGGACTACGACGCCTATCCGACGGCGTCGCTGGAACCGCTGGGCCGCGACTACTACGCCGGCCCGCGCAGCGTGCCCCTGGACGACGGCTCCGGCGGCGTGACCGTCTACGACATGCACGCCAAGCAGACCCGGCTGATCGTCGGCACCGAAACCCCGCTGGAGAACGGCGAGACCGTGAAGACCCACCTTGAGGTCGACTTCAACAACAGCGACGCCGGCAACGAGACCATCAGCAACTCCTATCAGCCACGCCTGCGCCAGGCCTTCATCACCTACGGCAACTGGCTGTTCGGACAGACCTGGTCAACCTTCCAGAACGTCGGCGCCCTGCCCGAGACCCTGGACTTCATCGGCCCGGCGGAGAGCACCGTGTTCATCCGCCAGCCGATGGTTCGCTACACCGCCGGCAACTTCCAGATCGCGGTCGAGAACCCCGAGAGCCGCATCGCAGGTGACACCACCACCGACGACAACACCCTGCCCGATGTCGCGCTGCGCTGGAACGCCGGGCCGCTGGTGCTCGCCGGCCTGATCCGTTCGGTGGAGTCGCAAGACCCGGCCGGCGTCGATGACTCCGCGGTCGGCGGCGGTGTCAGCGTCTCCGGCAAGTTCAAGGTGGGTGCCAGGGATGATCTCAAGTTCATGGCCACGGCCGGCAGTGGCCTGGGACGGTACGTAGGCGTGATCTCGAACTTCGACGCCAATGTCGATGCGGGCGGCGACATCGATCTGATCGACAGCACCGCCGGCTACATCGCCTATCGGCATTTCTGGACGCCGAAGACGCGCAGTTCGCTGGTCTATGGCATGTTCGACGGCGACGGCGATGTCGAGACCGCCTCGTCGGTGCACGTCAATCTGCTGCATTCGGTAACGCCCAGCCTGACCACCGGCATCGAGTTCATGCATGCCGAACGGGAGATGGCCACCGGTGCGGAGGGCGCATTTGACCGCGTCCAGTTCTCGGCGAAGTATGCGTACTGAGACCAAAGTCGAATAGGCTGCGGGGGTGGCTTCACCATCCAATAACGCAAGCCATGGTTGAGTGGCCCGGGGCTCGCCCCGGGCGATCATCGGCCCAATTCAAATCAAGTGCAGGAGACAACCCGTGTCGGAAGAACACCTCTACCCCGTTCCATCATCCTGGTCACATTCGGCACACATCGATGCAGCGCGCTACGAGCGGGAATACGCCCGTTCGGTGGAAGACAACGAAGGCTACTGGGCCGAACAGGCCAGTCGCATCGACTGGATCAAGGCGCCGACCAAGATCAAGGATGTGAGTTTCGGACCGGGCGATGTTCACATCCGCTGGTACGAGGACGGCGAACTGAACGTCTGCGCCAACTGCGTGGACCGGCATCTCGCCGATCGCGCGGATCAGACCGCGATCATCTGGGAGGCGGATTCCCCGGACGAGCCCAGCCTGGAGATCAGCTACCGCGAACTCCACGATCACGTCAGCCGCCTGGGCAACGTGCTCAAGTCCATGGGCGTGACCAAGGGTGACGTGGTCACGATCTACATGCCGATGATTCCCGAGGCTGCCTACACCATGCTGGCCTGCGCCCGTATCGGCGCCGTGCATTCGGTGGTCTTCGCCGGGTTCTCGCCGGATGCGCTGGCCGGCCGCATCGAGGACGGCAAGTCCCGTTTCGTCATCACTGCCGACGAAGGCTATCGCGGTGGCCGAACCGTCGCGCTCAAGAGCAATGTCGATGCCGCGCTGGAACGACCCGGCGCCCAGCACGTGGAGAAGGTGCTGGTCGTTCGTCGCACCGGCGGCGTGGTGGATTGGTCGGATCGCGATGTCTGGTACCACGAGGCCATGGCCGAGGCTTCGGCCGACTGCCCGCCGGAACCGATGAACGCCGAGGACCCGCTGTTCATCCTCTACACTTCGGGTTCCACCGGCAAACCCAAGGGCGTGCTGCACACCTCCGGTGGCTACATCGTCTACGCGTCGATGACGCATCAGTACGTCTTCGACTACCACGACGGCGACCGCTACTGGTGCGCCGCCGATGTCGGCTGGGTCACCGGCCACTCTTACATCGTCTACGGACCGCTGGCGAACGGCGCGATCACGACCATGTTCGAGGGCGTGCCGACCTATCCCGATGCGTCGCGGATGTGGCAGATCGTCGACAAGCATCACATCAACATCGTCTACACCGCGCCCACCGCGATCCGCGCGCTGATGCGCGAGGGCAATGGCCCGGTCGAACAGACCACGCGCGAATCATTGCGACTGCTCGGCAGCGTTGGCGAACCGATCAACCCGGAGGCCTGGGAGTGGTATCACCGGGTCGTAGGCGAAAGCCGCTGCCCCATCGTCGACACCTGGTGGCAGACGGAAACCGGCGGGATTCTGATCACGCCGCTACCCGGCGCCCGGGCGCTCAAGCCCGGCTCCGCGACCAAGCCCTTCTTCGGCATCCAGCCGGCGCTGGTCGACGAGCACGGCCAGATCAAGGAAGGCGCGACCGAGGGCAACCTGGTCATTCTCGACTCCTGGCCGGGCCAGATGCGCACGGTGTTCGGTGATCACGAACGCTTCGTGCAAACCTATTTCTCGACCTACCCCGGCCGCTACTTCACCGGCGACGGCGCGCGGCGCGACGGAGACGACTTCTACTGGATCACCGGCCGTGTCGACGACGTGCTGAACATCTCCGGCCACCGGCTGGGCACCGCGGAGATCGAGTCCGCGCTGGTCGCGCATCCGGCCGTGTCCGAAGCCGCTGTCGTCGGTTATCCGCACGATATCAAGGGTCAGGGCATCTACATCTACGTGACGACCACCGCGGGCGTGGTCGAGAACGACGCGCTGGCCTCCGAGCTCAAGCAGTGGGTCCGCTCCGAGATCGGGCCGATCGCGACACCGGACATCCTGCAGTGGGCGCCCGGCCTGCCGAAGACCCGCTCGGGCAAGATCATGCGCCGGATTCTGCGCAAGATCGCGGAGAACGCCTTCGACAGCCTCGGCGACACGTCGACGCTGGCCGATCCCGGCGTGGTCGACGAGCTCATCAGCCGCCACAAGGCGCTTGCCGCCTGAGATGACACCGACCGCCGGGCAACCACCATCCGTCATCGTCGCCGATGACCATCCGCTGCTGCGCTCGGCCCTGTGCGGCGCGGTGGAACAGGTGCTGCCCGGCGCCAGGGTGATCGAGGCCGGCACCGCCGGAGCCGTGCAGCAGGCGGTGACGGATCACCCGGACGCCGATCTGTGCACGCTGGACCTGCGCATGCCGGGCGCCTACGGCTTCTCGACGCTGGCGTTTCTGCGTGGCAGCTACCCCAGCCTGCCGGTGCTGATCATCTCGGCGATCAGCGATCCGCTGGTGATGCAGCAGGCCATGACGCTGGGCGCGGTTGGCTACGTGCAGAAATCGTCACCACCGCAGACCATCGCCACGGCGATCCAGCAGGTACTGAGCGGTGAAACCTGGTTCCCGGAGTCGGTGAACCGCCCCGCCTCGCCGGCGCAGACCGCGCTGCGCGAGCTGGCGGACCGTGTCGCCAGCCTGACCCCGCAGCAATTCCGCGTGCTGACCATGCTGGCCGACGGGCTGCTGAACAAGCAGATCGCCTATGAGATGAACGTGACCGAGGCGACCATCAAGGCGCATGTGACCGCGATCCTCCGCAAGCTCAAGGTCAGCAACCGCACCGCGGCCGTGATCGCGGTCCGGCAGCTGGATGTCAGCGACCCGGAGTCGCAGCTCTCGGAATCGGCCGCCTATGGAGCCATCACGCCCGACGCCTGACCGGTGGCCGCCGGAGCACGCTGGATCGCGTCACGAATCGCACCCCGTAACGTCGACGGCTTGACCGGCTT
>NZ_CAXFCL010000097.1:0-7779 GCF_964000955.1 uncultured Abyssibacter sp. | reverse complement strand
TCGCTGACTTGGAATAACCAAGCGGCACTCACTCCGCCTGGGCTTGCGGGAAAACCGGCTCCGTCTTGGTGGTGTGAATCAATCAGTGCTTCCTTAACTGAACGGTTAGTCGTCGCCGACGGAAGGATCGTCCAGCGCGTCCGGTTCCAGCCCGGCGGGCAGCGACTTGGCCGTCTTCGCGCCGAGATCCTTGAGCATCTCCGCCTGGCGGGCGAGGTTGCCGCGACCCTCGATCAACTTGCCGCGCGCATCGCGCCAGCTCGACTGGGCGCGATCGAGATGCGTGCCGATCTTGTCGATATCCTCGGCGAAACCGACGAACTTGTCGTACAACGCGCCGGCACGTTCGGCGATGGCCTGGGCGTTGCGGTTCTGACGGTCGGTGCGCCACAGGTTCTCCGCCACGCGCAGGATCGCCAGCAATGTCGTCGGGCTGGCTAGGCCGACGCCGGCGTCCAGCGCCTCGCGATAAAGCGTCGGGTCGGCGCGCAGGGCTTCGGTGAAGGCCGGCTCGTTCGGGATGAACAGCACGGTGAAGTCCAGCGAGCGCACGCCCGGTGCGTCGTGATAGGCCTTGTTGCCCAGCCCCTTCACATGGGCGCGCAGCGACTGCACGTGGGCCTTGAGTTCGCGTTCGCGGGCGGCGTCGTCCTCGGCGCCGACAAAGCGTTCGTAGGCGACCAGCGAGACCTTGGAGTCGACGACGATGTCGCGCTCGCCCGGCAGGCGAACGATGGCGTCGGCGATGAGCCGGTGAGTGGCGTCGCCGGAGACCTTGATCTGCGTCTCGTACTCGCGGCCGGGTTGCAGGCCGGAGGCCTCCAGCACGCGCTCCAGAATCATCTCGCCCCAGTTGCCCTGGGTCTTGGTCTCGCCCTTGAGCGCCCGGGTCAGGTTCAGCGCGTCCTCGCCGATGCGCTCGTTGAGCTTGGCCAGCCGGTCGATCTCGCTCTTGAGCACGGCGCGCTCGCGCGCCTCGTTGCCGTAGACCTCGGTGACCTGCTTGCGAAACTCGCCGATCTGCTCGCGCATGGGGTTGAGCAAGGCGGTCAGGGCGTCGTTGCTCTGCTTGGAGAAGCGGTCGGACTTCTCCTGGAAGATGCGATTGGCCAGCGCCTCGAAATCCTTGCGGAATTCCTCGCGGGCGGCCTTCAGTTCCTCGATGCGGGCGTTCATCGCCTCCACGGTCTTGGCCTGTTCGGCCTGGAGGCGGGCGATGGTGGTGTTGGCCTCGTTCAGCTTCAACTGGCTTTGTTCCAGCCGCTCCGAGAGGTCACGGTGCTGCTCGGTGGTCTGTGCGATCTGCTGCTCCCGCGCGTCGAGCTGGGCGCCCAGCTCGGCGATCTGCACCTGTTGCGACTGCGCGCGGCCGCTGCCGCGCAACCACACGACCAGCGCCGCGGGCCCGCCGATCAGCAGGGCGCCGGCGGCGAGGCCGACCAGCAGCAGGGTAAGCGGCGGCAGCGAGGTCAGCAGTTCGTTCATGGCGGCATGATTGCGTACTTGTTCACTTGTGTCCAGAAAAGCGACATGCGTAGAATCAAGACGCATTCGACCGCGAGGCCGCCCGTTGAGCGATGACAAGCCACTGCGCTGGGAAGTCCGCCAGCGCCTGATCCTGATCGAGGCGCGCCTGATCTGGGCCGGCTGCCTGACCACGCAGGACCTGCGCGGTGCGTTCGGCATCAGCCGTTCTCAGGCCAGCAAGGATATCGCGCTCTACGAATCCCTGGCTCCCGACAATCTCCAGTACGACCTGCGCGCGCGTTGCTACCGCGCCTCGCGCCAGTTCAGACCGCGGTTTCTGCATGGCACGTCGCGGGAGTTCCTGCGGGCGCTGCGCCTGTTCGACCCCGAGTCCGATCACCCGCTGATCACCCTGGCTTCCGAGACCGCGGCCGTCGAGCTGCTGGAAATGCCGGAGCGCGAATTCGACGTGCTCACCCTGCAGCGCGTGAACACGGCGATTCGCGAGCGACTGAAAATCCGCGTCGACTACCAGAGCATGCGCGTGCCCGAACCCCGGCCGCTGCAGCTTTCGCCCACGGCGCTGGTCCATACCGGGTTGCGCTGGCATCTGCGGGCGTTCAGCGAATCGCATGGTCGCTTCATCGATGTGCTGCTCTCGCGGATGCGCGGCGTGCCGGAGCTGCTCGACGAGACGGCCGTGAGCAGCGACGAGGACTGGGAATGGAAGACGATTGTCCCGGTGCGCATCGGCGCCCATCCCGGGCTCTCCCCGCATCAGCGGCAGGTGATCGAAATGGACTACGGCATGCAGGGCGGGGTGCTGGAGCGCCGGTTGCGCGTGGCGCTGGTGCCTTACTACCTGCGGCTGATGAACGTGGGCAAGGATGATCGAAAACGGCCGCCGGAGCAGCAGCAGATCGTGTTGCTGAACCCGGAGGAGTTGGACGAGCTGGACCGGCTGGGCTAACCGGCCATCGGGGAAAACATGTCGGCAAACGTCTCATCCGCGCGGATCACCGGCTGGGTGATCGACGCCGTGGCGTTCGTGGCCACGGTGAGCTGGATGCGCTGGCAGGCCTGGACCGCGGGCGACATGGTCTGGAGCCTGTGGATCGCCAGTCTCTGCGTCGGGTTCACCTGCTTCGTCGCGGCGTTCATCAGCCTGCTGGCGCGATCGATCATCGGGGACCATCTGTCCACAGGCATCCGGCATGTGATCGTGGCCCTTTCCGGGGTGCTGGTCTGGCTGGTGCTGTCGCAGCGCAGCGTGGACGCGCTGGTCATGGCGGGCCTCGTCATCGCCGCCGGGCTCGCGTTGCTGATGTTCGAGGTGGATCGCGAGACCTGGTCACCGGCGAAACTGGTTGCCAGTCTGGTTGGCGGTCTGTTCTTCCTGGGGTTCTTCACCGTGCACTTTGGTGGTTTTCATGCCGTGCACGCGGTCTTTCTCAACAGCTTCTTCCCGCTGGTGCCGGAGGCCGAGAGCGATCCCTTCGCGGCACTGCCCACCCTGATCGACACGGCCGCCCATCACTATCCCGTGATGATCGCGGTGGCGGTCATCGTGCAGTGGAAGGATCTCAGCGCCGCCCCGAACCCACCGCAGGCGATGGTCACGCCGTACGGCACCGTGGTGCGCCTGCATCTGACCATTCTCGCCATCGGCTTCCTC
Organism: uncultured Abyssibacter sp.; assembly: GCF_964000955.1. Taxonomy (NCBI): domain Bacteria; kingdom Pseudomonadati; phylum Pseudomonadota; class Gammaproteobacteria; order Chromatiales; family Oceanococcaceae; genus Abyssibacter; species uncultured Abyssibacter sp. Next base: position 4,637 of record NZ_CAXFCL010000097.1, on the reverse strand, counting down.
CAGGCGGGCGGACTCGCGTTCTGGGTGAACTACCTGGTGCTGGCGATCTACTTCATCCCGTTCGGGGACATCGTCCGGTTGCGGGGTCGTGCCGACAGCGACCGCGATGTCGAAGGCTCGACGCAGTAGCGGTTGGTGCCGGGGGCCGGCCAGTCACGTCGCCTCGCAAGATCCAATTGATTTCTTGACTCAGATCAACCGGGTTGCGCGCCGCCGCAGCAAACTGAACGTGCCGCAAGCGCGCGGCGTGTTGCCACAGAGGAGCGAGCGGCATGACCGATGCCACCACCGAGGAACGCCTCAAGACCCGCCGCGGTGAAATGACCGAACGGTTGACCGCGATTCGCGCGGACTACGCACGTGGTCGCAACGACGACTGGGAAGAACAGGCGGTCGAGCGGGAAAACGACGAGACCCTTGCCGCCCTGGAACAGCAGGCGCTTGACGCGATCGGTCGCATCGATCACGCGCTGGAACGCCTGCGCAGTGGCGACTATGGCATCTGCGAAGCCTGCGGCGGGCTGATCGAACCGGCCCGGTTGAAAACCTTGCCGGAAGTGAGTCTCTGCGCCGCCTGCGCGGCGGTCGTCAGCGGCGGCTGATCCCCTCGCGCCACCCGATCGACCGGCCATTCGCGTTGGCCGATACACTACGCACCCATGCGTGGTGATGGTGACGAATCAGTGTTGCGCACGGCCAACGGCCTGCCGGTGGCCTTGCGGCGCAGTGCGCGGGCGCGCCGCATGCGCCTGACCGTGGATGCCCACGGCACGGCCACGGTCGTGCTCCCGCGCCGCGCCACCGTGGCCCAGGCCCGTGCCTTTGTTCGTGACCAGTCCGCCTGGCTGGAACGGCACGCGAGCCGTGGTCTGCAGGCCGGCGAGGCCATGCAGTCCGAACTGCAACCCGATGCGCGGGGCCGACCGACGCGGATTCTGCTGCGCGGCGAGTGGGTGGACGTGATCTGGGGACGGGGCAGCGCCTTCCGCCTGCCGGCAAGCGGAACACCGGTGCAACTGGAAAATCGCCTGCGTGACCTGGCTCGCGCCGATGCCATCGACGCGATCGACCGCCAGGCCCACCTGCTGGTCAGGCAGCCCAGGTCTTTGACGATTCGTGACCAGTCCACCCGCTGGGGCAGCCTCTCCGGCCGCGGCACACTGTCGCTGAGCTGGCGCCTGATCATGGCGCCGCCGGACGTGTTCGCCTACGTCGTCAATCACGAACTCGCCCACCTGCGGCACCCGAACCACAGCCCGGCGTTCTGGGCCGAGGTCGGGCGGCTGATGCCAGGTTACGAAACCCAGCGGCGGTGGCTGCGGCGGGAAGGGGATGCATTGAGGCGGATATTGCCTGCACCGTCATAGAGCGACGCGGCGTATTTGCGTGAATATGCCAGCAGGAGCGCAAGTTCATTAACACCGTTTCGGTAGGCCTTGACTTACAATGCGGATATGCGCTGACTTTCTGGCATGTTCGTCATACTCACCTTGGCTGATTAAATTGCCTTCAAGCGGCTTGTTTCAAACTTCATTTATTCTACGAATGGTTCTTTGGTTTATGCCTTCCAGATTCGGCTCCGGTGCTTCTGCGTTTTCTGGCAGGTTGTTCATCGCGTCCGCTTTGCTCCTGCTGTCCGCGTGTGGTGGGGCAGGGGGCGGCGGAAGCGAACGACCTGCGCTGTCCATCGATGCACAATTCATTGACGAAACGGCAAAACAGGATGGTGAAGCCCCGGTACGATCGGTTGTTGCGACTCTCAGTCACGCCCAGGATGCGCCCTTGCAGGCCTACTGGAATTTCTCGCAACGAGGTGTTGCGGGTGTCGATCTCACGGCTTTGAGTGATCGTCAGGCAAGACTGGATATCAATTTCAAGCAACCCGGTGAGCTCGAAAGAGGCGTATACAACGATACGATTGAATTTCGTGTCTGCGCTGATCCTGAGTGCACGCGGGAGATCGATGGAAGTCCCGCGATAATTAGCACTCGTTTCGAGGTGACGGACCCCGACGATCCGTTTTTTGATGAGCCACAAACGACGGCTCGCCGAATTCCCGCGACCATTCTTGACTTGGGGGCAAGCCGAATCGTCTGGGATGAATTCTCCGGACTCCTGTACGCCACGATTCCGGCTGGCACTAGCGGGGAGGGGGAGCCAAACGATTACGCAAATTCAGTGATCGCGATTGATCCCCAGACTCATCAGATTGTGCGGTCGGTCTTCGCTGGGAGTGACCCTGATCAAATTGAAGTCTCCGATGACGGCAGTTACCTCTATGTCGGATTTCTCAACTCCAGTCGCGTGCGCAGATTCGATTTGCCGGAGATGACTCAAAGTCTTGAGATTTCGCTAGGTGTCAATGATCGCGGAGAATCACTGTTTGCTCGTGACATCGTGATTGCTCCCGGGCAGCCAGGAACGATAGCGGTTTCGATGGACCGAACAAATCGCGCGCCTGATTTTGAGAAGCTCACCGTTTTTGATGACGGCGTGCCACGCCCAAACGAGGTCACGTTTCAATCCGTCCATACTGCGGTGTATCCGACCGCGCTTGCGTGGAGCGAGGATGGCGCGAGTATCTACGGGAAAAACAACGAGAGCAGCGGCGACAATCTCTACGTTTTTGCAGTGGAGGAAGCGGGATTGTCTCTGGCCGCGTCATACCAGAACGCCTTCATTGGTCATGGTGACAGCATTACCAGTTCGGAAGGGTTGGTGTATGCGGCTGACGGCACTGTCCTTGATGGCTCGGATGGCAGTGCTTATGGTCAATATCCGTCTCGTGACGCGTTTACTGAACAGTTGGTGGTGGACACCGAGCGGCGCTTGGCCCTGGCGGTTTCTGGCGACTACTACGAAGCTCAGGGTGCGACAACGTTGCAGTCCTTCGATTTGGATCAGTTCACGGTGATCGATACCGTTGCGATTCGCCTCGGCGGAAGATACGACTCCCTGTCACTGAAAGGAAAATCTCTCGTCCGTTGGGGCGAACAGGGTCTGGCGTACGTGAACGACGGAACGACTCCTTACAACGGCGATGGTCTGGTGGTCATCATCGATGATCCATTTGTGATCGGCGAGGTGGCTGAAAGAAAGCACATGCAAGCTGGCTGGTAAGGAGGCGTTCTTTGGCGCGGTCTGGCTGCCGCGCCTTGGGCGGTTGCATATCAGTGAGCCGTTTGTGCGGTCTCTATCGCCGATGAATGATCTCGACCGGCAGCTTCTTGCTCTCTTGGGGGGACGTGAGAAGCGGGTCGTTGATGATGACGACATATCCGCTGGCGCCCGGATCCGAGGCCACGGTAAAGAAAGCGAGTCCGTTGTCGCCCCACCTGAGGAGTTGTTTAGGTTCCGGGCTGTTCCCGTTGACAACGGCTTGTGTCGCCAGTGAACGCTCCGGGATGAATTGTTCGCGGTTCCAGCGATTTATCGCGATGTTCCCCGCTCCGTCTGATGACGATCGGGATGAGGCCACGAACAGATACGGATCATCGTTATCCAGCGCGATTGAGTTACCGAATCGAGAGTCGAAGTGAAAAAATCCGGCTTGCTCGCCAGTCGAAGGGTCGATTGCCTCACCTGTCTCAAAATAGACCAACTCGCCGATGGTCGAGATTTCGTCGCCGACCACGGAGGTGTTGTACTTGTTCGTTAATGTGAGGCCATCGGGTCCAAGCGCCATCACGAGCACATCGTTGTTGCTGGTCGTGTAGTTTTTGCCGAAAAGGGTGTCGCCGGCTGCATTCCACACGATTGCATCCGCGTTGGCTCCATTGGTGACGAGGTTGTCAATTCGGAGCGGGCGCGCGACATCGTCATCGAAAATGACGACATCCTCAAAACCGTCGCTGCGATCGGTTGCTTCGCGAACCACAGCGACACTTCGAGGCTGGCCGGGCAGCGACCTCACCACGCCGGCGACGGTCGCGCTGCCAGATGCGGCGATTCCCAACGGTATGATCAGGTCCTGCTGAAGATTGGGCAGAGAAAACCGCACCACTTGTTGCTGTGAGGCAAACGCTGCATAGATGAAGGCGCCGTCATCTGATGCGCTCAGGTCGGTTGGTGTGCCACCAGCGGTTGTACTGGCAACGACCTCACCGGTTACGGGATTGATCGAAACGATCGAGTTTGCGTATTGAGCAGGTGTTGCCGAGCCTCCTGTCGCAGCATGAATCAGGCCGTTGGCGGGATCCCATGCGATCGCGGATGCATCAAGGTCAAGCGCGACGGCGCGTAGCGACGGCGGGGGAGGCGGGCCGGTGTCTGGTTCGGTGATCGTGTATGTCGTGGAGATATTGACAGGGCTGCCTTGAACCGGGCTCGCGCAGTTCGCGTCAATGCAAATGCGCAGTGTCGCCGTATCCTCGTGAATTGCAGCTGTTCGCGGGCTGATGAAATCGATCTCCAGTTCAAAAAGCGCCTCGTTGAAAAGAAGCAGTCGTACCGCCCGGATTCCTTGCCCCGTGTGCGTGAACTCGGCGTCAAAGGTTCTGTCGTACAGGTTCTGTACAGCGAGCGAAACGGATTCGCTGGGTGCGACTTCACCAACCTCGGCGGTCACGCTGACCGTTGTTTGCGCGGCGGAAATACTCGGCGGTGCAACGGCTTGGTCGTCACCGCCACCACCGCCG
>NZ_CAXFCL010000096.1:0-17377 GCF_964000955.1 uncultured Abyssibacter sp. | reverse complement strand
TCGATCTGCGCGGCGAGTGCGGCGTGGTAGGGCTGGTGAAACCGTGCCAGCCGTTCGGCGATCTCGTCCTCATCGGGCGCCTGGCCGGCTCTCCAGATCGGTGCGTTGTCGAAGTCGATGCGCGGCACCAGTCCGGTGGTGTTCTGCCCGGGGTAAAGGCTTTGGCCGCCGGGGTCGCGGTTGGCGTCGATCACGTAGCGGTGAAACGTGGCGGTCACCGTGGTCGCCGTCGGCAGCAGTCCGCGATAAAGCCGATCGACGTGCCAGTCGGTGTCGGCAAGCGCGCGCCCGGTGGCATTCAGCCGCGCCCTGATCGAATCCGGCATGTCCACGCCGGCATGTGGCGCGGCGAGGATTACGGGGCTGCTGCCCTCGTCGACCACAACCGGGGTCATGACACCAGCCAGGGCTGGGGCACGCCGGCCGCCTCGACCAGCGCACCGGAGCTGACCAGCGCCGCGGCCCGTTCCAGATCGGGCGACAGATAGCGATCCTCCGCCAGCGCGGGCACTTCGCCGCGGATGCGGGCGATGACCTGCTGCAGCGTCGGGCTGGTGATCAACGGTGCTCGCAGCTCCACGCCTTGCGCGGCGCAGAGTGCTTCCACGCCGAGAATGCCGGCCAGGTTGTCGGCCATGCGCAGCAGGCGCCGGGCGCCGTGGCAGGCCATGGATACGTGGTCTTCCTGGTTCGCCGACGTCGGCGTTGAATCGACCGACGCCGGGGTCGCGAGCTGCTTGTTCTCGGACATCAACGCCGCCGAGGTCACCTCGGCAATCATCAGCCCGGAGTTCAGCCCCGGCTTTGGCGTCAGAAACGCCGGCAGGCCGAAGCTGAGCGCGGGATCGACCAGCAGCGAAATGCGGCGCTGGGCGATGGAGCCGGTCTCGGCCAGCGCCAGGGCGATCTGGTCGGCGGCGAATGCGACGGGTTCGGCGTGGAAGTTGCCGCCGGAGACCACCGAGCCATCGTCCAGCACCAGCGGGTTGTCGGTGGCCGCGTTGGCCTCGATGGTCAGTGTGCGCGCGGTTTGCCGCAGCAGGTCGATGACGGCGCCCATCACCTGCGGCTGGCAGCGCAGGCAGTACGGGTCCTGCACGCGCTCGTCATTGGCCATGTGGCTGTCGCGAATGCCGGAGCCGTCCATCAGCAGGCGCAGCGTATCGGCGGCGTCGATCTGCCCCAAATGTCCGCGAAGTTCGTGAATCTCGTGGCGAAAAGGCGCGGAAGACCCCATGGCCGCATCGGTGGATAGCGCTCCGGTGATCAGCGCCGTAAGCGCCAGATTCCAGGCCCGTTGCAGGCCGGTGATGGCCAGCGCGGTGGAGACCTGTGTGCCGTTGATCATTGCCAGGCCTTCCTTCGGCCCCAGCGTGATCGGTTGCAGTCCGGCCGCCGCCAGCGCCGCCCCGCCGGGCATTCGTTGGCCCTGGTAGAACGCCTCGCCCTCCCCGAGCATCACGGCCGTCAGATGCGCCAGCGGTGCGAGATCGCCCGAGGCACCCACGGAGCCTTGCGCCGGCACCACGGGGGTGACGCCTTCGCGCAGCAGGGCCTGCAATTGTTCGATGACCGTCCAGCGCACGCCGGAGGCACCCCGCCCCAGCGACGCCAGCTTGAGTGCGGCGATCAGCCGGACGACGGGTTCGGCCAATGGCTCGCCGACGCCGGCGCAGTGCGAGAGGATCAGATTGCGTTGCAGGGTGGCGGTGTCCGCTGCGCCGATGCGCACGCTGGCGAGCTTGCCGAAGCCGGTGTTGATGCCATAGACGGCGTCCTGACCGGCGGCGACCTGCTGCACGCGGGCGGCGCTGGCCTCGACGCGTTCACGGGCCGACGGGTCCAGCGTGACCGCGGTTCCCGCTTCGGCGACGCGGACAAGCTGGCTCAGGCTGACGGCGCCCGGGACGAGATTCACGGTCATGCGGCGGCTCCGCGGATGCGTTCACGCAAGGGGTTGAAGCCGATCCGATAGCTCAGCTCGGCGGGGTCTTGCACCGCCCAGCGAACCAGATCGACGCGGCGGCCGGGCTCGATGACGCCGTACTCCGCGTCCAGCCCCAGCGCTTTCGCTGCATGTTTCGTCACCCCGGCCAGCGCCTCCGCCGGGGTCAGGCGGAACAGCGTGCAGGCCATGTTCATCGCCAGCAGCAGCGAGGTCAGCGGCGACGAGCCGGGATTGCAGTCGGTGGACACGGCCATGGGCACGCCGGCGGCGCGCAGCGCGTCGATGGGCGGACGACGGGTCTCGCGCAGGGCGTAGAACGCGCCCGGCAACAGCACGGCCACCGTGCCCGCCGCAGCCAGCGCTTCGGCATCGGTGGGGTTCAGGCATTCCAGATGCTCCACCGAGCGTGCCCCGCGCCCGGCGGCCATCACCGCGCCGCCCAGATCGGACAACTGTTCGGCATGCAGCTTGATCGGCAGGCCCAGCGCTTCGGCCTGGTCGAACACGCGGCCGATCTGCTCCGGCGAAAACGCGATGCCCTCACAGAAGCCATCGACCATGTCGACCAGCCCTTCGGCATGCGCGGCCTCCAAGGTGGGCAGGCAGACTTCGTCCAGATAGGCATCGGCGCGGCCGCTGTACTCCGGCGGGATTGCGTGCGCACCCAGAAAGCTGCGCACGATGCGCACGGGCCGCAGCGTTGCCAGCCGTGTCGCGGCGCGCAGCATCTTCAGTTCGGTGTCGCGATCCAGGCCGTAACCGGACTTGATCTCCACGACGCCAACGCCTTCCGCCAGCAGGGCATCCAGGCGCGGCAACGCGGTCTCGACCAGTGCGTCTTCCGAGGCGGCGCGGGTCGCGGCAACCGTGCCGAGAATCCCGCCGCCGGCGCGGGCGATGTCCTCGTAGCTGGCGCCATTCAGCCGCAGCTCGAACTCGCGGGCGCGGTGGCCGCCATGCACCAGATGCGTGTGGCAATCGAGCAGTGCCGGGGTGAGCAGATCACCGCCGAGATCGTCGGCGGGCCAGTCCGCCATCTCCGCCGGTGGTTCGGTGCCGACCCAGGCGATGCGGTCGTGATCGACGGCCACGGTGGCGTCCGCCAGGACGCTGCCGTCCGGCATCAGCACGCGTGCATGGCTGAGGAGTCGCTGCTTCATCTCGACATAGTATGCCGCGCGGGATTAGATTATGTACATACATATTGAGCGGCCGAGCGCGTCACATCCGATCGATGACCACCACCTTGCATGCAGACTGCGCCCTGGTCGCCGGGCAATGGCAACGCGACGTGCGGGTGTCGATCGATGCCGCCGGTCGCATCGCGTCGGTGCACACGGATGCGCTGCCACAGGCCGGTGACCAGCGGCTGAGCGATCGCGTGCTGCTGCCGGCGCCGGGCAATCTGCACAGCCACGCTTTTCAACGCGCCATGGCCGGGCGCACCGAACGCCGAAGCGGGGCCAACGACAGCTTCTGGACCTGGCGCGAGCAGATGTATCGCTTCGTCGACCGGATGACACCGGACCACCTGCTGGCCGTCGCGGCACTGGCGTATGTCGAGATGCTGGAGGCCGGCTACGCTGCGGTGGCGGAGTTTCACTACCTGCATCACGCGGTCGGCGGTGCGGCCTACGCGAACATCGCGGAGACCACGTCACGGATTGTCGCCGCGACCGAGACCGCCGGGATCGGGTTGACGCACCTGCCGGTGCTGTACCAGCGCGGAGGCCTGGATGGTCGTCCGCCGGCCGGTGGCCAGCAGCGGTTCGCCTGTGATGCGGATCGCTTCGCCACCTTGATGAGCGCCGCCCGCGATGTGCTGGCGCGCACCCGGCCGGATGCCCGCCTCGGCGTGGCGCCGCACAGCCTGCGTGCCGTCGATTCGGGTGGCTTGAAGCTGGCGATCGAGCTGGTTCAGGGCGGCCCGATCCACATCCACATCGCCGAGCAAACCGGCGAGGTGGACGAGGTGCTCGCCGCGACGGGGTTGCGCCCGGTGCAATGGCTGCTGGAACACGTCCCGGTTGATGATCGCTGGTGCCTCTTGCATGCCACGCATCTGGACGATGCGGAGGTCGCATCGCTCGCGGCCAGCGGCGCCACGGTGGGTCTGGCACCGGTCACGGAAGCCAACCTGGGTGATGGCATCTTCCGCGCCGTGGATTTCCGCGATGCCGGAGGCCGCTTCGGCATCGGCACCGATTCCAACGTGCGCATCGATCTGGCCGAGGAACTGCGAACGCTGGAGTACGGGCAGCGATTGCAACGCCGAAGCCGGGCCGTCATCGCGGATGACGATTATTCCAACGGCCGGGTGTTGTTCGATGCCGCCTGCGCGGGTGGCGCCGCGGCCCTGGGCCGCGCCAGCGGCGAAATCGCCCCGGGTAACTGGGCCGATTTGCTGACGCTGGACCGGACGCGCCTGGACCTGGCTGGCGTCACTGGCGACGGTTGGCTGGATGCCTGGATCTTCTCCGCGCCGGGACGGGTGGTTCGCGATGTGTGGTCGGCCGGCCACCACCGGGTGCGGGATGGCCGCCATGTTGAACGGGAGGCCGTCGAGGCCGCCTATCGCCGCACGCTGGCGGAGCTGACCGGCTGATGGCGACCGGCTACCGGGAGGTCAAGGCGGCGCTGCTGACCCGGCTGCGGGCCGGAGAGTGGCCGGCGGGCAGCACCATGCCGGGCGAAGTCCAGCTGGCGGACGAGTACGGCTGTGCGCGCGTTACCGTCAACCGCGCGCTGCGGGAGCTGGCCGAGGACGGCATCGTGAAGCGTTGGCGCCGTCGCGGGACCGAAGTTGTCGCGGGTCGTGGGCGCCACACGCGGCTCACCATCCGCCAGGCGCGGCAGCAGGTGGAAACGGACGGCAAGACCTATCGCTACGAATGCCTGCGCCAGCGTTTACGCACGCCGCCGGTCCGTGTCGCCGATCAGTTGGGTTTGAATCGTGAAGCGGAGGTCATGGAAGTGCTTTGCCGGCACTGGGCGGATGACCGGCCATACCAATTGGAGGAGCGCTGGATCAATCTGACGGCTGTCCCCGAAGCGCGGGAGGTTTCGTTCGCCGAACTGCCGCCCGGCGAGTGGCTGCTGGACGTGAAACCGCTGAGCGATGCCGAGCACGTGCTGACGGCCGCGAACGCCACCTCACGGAACGCCTCCAGGCTCAGCCTCGACATCGGCGACGCGTTGTTCGTCATCGAACGCCGCACCTGGTGGCAGGGGCAGGCCGTGACCAGCGTGCGACTGATGCATCCGGCAAACGGTTTTCGCCTGGTCACGCGGGATGTGGCGTAGGCCGCATCAGCAGCACGACGCCCATCCCGATCAGTCCCGCGTTGCGAAGGGCGCTGCCGAACACCTGGAAGATCTCCGGCGTCGCGATGATGCCCAGTGCCAGGTTGATCGCGATTCCGCACAGAAAGACGATGGCCGTCCATCGCGGAAAGCGGCCCGCGCGGAAGGTTGCGGCGCCAAACAACAACCCGCCCAGAATCATCAGGATGCCGTGGGCGGTGTAGACGCTGCCCAACCGCGACCACAGCGACTCGTAGTCCGGAACTTGCTCCACGAGTGCGTACAGCGTGGTGTGGGCGAAGTAGATAAACGCCGCCCCGTACAGCAACGCGCCGACGAGCCCGAGAATGCCGATCGTCTCGCGCTGCACCGCGAACAGCCCCACGAACAGAAACGGCATGATGACGAAGGCCAAATAGTTCGCCCAGAGTTGAGGCACGGAGAAACCCTTCGTGACCCACTCGGCCACATCGGTCAGCGTGTGGATGCCGGGCGCGAGGATCGCGGCCGCGCCGATGAGCACCTGCAGTTGACGGGCTGTTGGACTCACGACTTCCGGCGCCTCACCTCGAAGCCTCACAGCGCGAAGTCGAAAGGCCGCGCGGTGGAGGCTCCCTGCCTACAGGCCCTGTTCCTGGTACTGGCTCAGCGCCTGCATCGCCTCGATGCCGTAAACCACCGAGGGCCCGCCTCCCATCAGAATGGCGACGGCCACCGTTTCGGCCACCTCCTCCTTGCTGGCGCCTGCCTGCATGGCGTCATGCACGTGGAACGAAATGCAGCCGTCGCATCGCACCGTGATGGCGATGGCCAGCGCGATCAGCTCCTTCACCTTCGAATCCAGCGCGCCGGTTTTCAGGCTGGCCTGGTGCAACGTTCCGAAGCCCTGCATGACCTCGGGAATGGCCATGCCCAGCTTTTCCATCCAGGTGTTCAATTCCTTGTAGTGCTCGGGAAAGTTCTTCATGCGATGGTCCTCGTAGATGTGAAAAGGTCCTAACCCGTGCCGGTTGGGCCGGCCCCCGCATCCTGCAAACGATCACGCACCTCCATCAGCGCGAATCCCAGCAGATTCTCGCCGCGCCATTGGTTGGGGTGCGTGACCATCGCCTCGTTGAGATCCATCCCGATGCCCCAGATCGGATCAATCGGGCTCGCCTCGACCAGGACCCGCTCGCCGGTACTCAGCAAATACGCACGCAAGTCGGCATGAGCCCCGAACTTGCCGAGATTCGCCTGCACCACCGCCGCAAACTTCGCCGCATCCCATCGATTGCTGTCAAAACCAACGACCTCACGACCGGCCGCCTTGGCAGCGCCCGGCGAAGCCGCTTGGATCGCCTTCTGCCGACTGGCGTCATCCCCAAACAGCCGCGCCTTCTCCGCCATCATGAAATGCTCGGCGCTTGCGTAATCCACACCCTCCACCGTGAATGGTGCGGGGAACCACTGGCTCAGACACGAGGGGTCGCGGCGCTCCGGTGACCGTTGCCGATGGCCCCAGAAATAGACGTACTTGGCCGAACGCCCCGACTCAAGTTCCGCAACGAGTTCACTGACAGATCGGGCGGCTGACATCGGTTCTCCGGTAGCTGGTTGGTCGGGTGTTCACTGAACCGCAGGAACTATCTTTCTGACCATCGTCACTTGTTGGGCGACAACTTCACCAGGGCAAGAACACCTACACAGCAGTAAACAGAAGATCCACCGCAGCAAGCAGCTCGCCACGATGTTCAGATAGAGTCCCGCGGGACGCAGCCAGCTCTTTGCAAGGAACCGATGCCAACTCTGTTGTTGACAGGAAATACTGTTGACCCTCGATCAATACGACTGGGTTCAGGCGCTGCATCGTTGGCTCCTCTGATGGTTGGGCAATGACCAGGGGCGCCATAATGCGAGTGCTGAGCGCACTCAGCATTTCATGCTGAAGATCGACGATGTACGGCGCCCACTCACGCGACCGAGGGTTGGGGTTGGCGTAGTAGTCGAACTGCGGCATGCGGACCTCAGAAGCTGCGGTATGCGGCCAATGCTGGCCCGCGTTCGTTGATGCGCCGGTTGTAAGCCTCGATGGCTTGACGATTTGCCTCCAGCCACTCGAGTTGTTCGCGACGGCTGATTTCATCTTCGAGCGACCGCTCCAAAGTCTGGGACAAGTTCACTCCAAGGCTCTTTGCCTTATTTTTCAGGGTGGTCCGAATCCGCAGATTTACCGGGGACTTTTCCTCGGCTGTGGTTTCGCTGTGCATTGCTCTCGCCCACGAAAATTTATGCGCCCATAGTATGCGCACATGGTATCGCCTGCAATTTCGGGTGACCGGCTACGGTAGCCCTGCCACACGGCAGTCACTATCGTCGGCGAGTAATCACTCGACTCTGCATAAGGAGATCGCTGCTCTCGTCGGTGTGGCACCGATGAACAAGGACAGCGGCAGCTACACGGGCAAACGCCGAATCAGAGCTGGTTGCTCACGGATCCGCACCGTGCTGTTCATGGCGATCATGTCCGCCACCCAGCGGCAATCCAAAACTCCGGACCCAGTATCAGCGTCTATTGGCCGCCGGCAAACCACCGAAAGTCGCCATGGTCGCCTGCATGCGAAAGCTCATCACCATCCCCAATGTGATGATGAAAACCGGACAACATTGGAACCCTGCTTTGGCCTGAATTTATTGACTTCCGACCATAGTCACGGGCTAGGTGGAACTTTCGTTCTTTCGCTTGAGCCCGAGAAGATGCGTTTCCTTCGCCGCTGCCTTTCTTTCTCGCTCCCGAGCCCTGCAACTTCGACAACGTATCGCTGTTGAAAAGAAATATCCCTGGGCCTCCTCGAACCACCACTTTTGTTGCCTAGCAGTCCAAGTTTCTTCAGCACCACAATCTCTGCACTCGAATTCAATGTCCTGATAGTAGTCCGGTGGAACGGCATAGCTATTACCGATGTTCAGCTTTGATCTGTCCACGGGGAGCCATCGTCCGGTGCGAACCATATGCGCCCTGTGGTCAGCCTCCTGCTTGAGCGCGACATCCTGCCTCTTGGACTTAATCTCAGACCTTCGCTGGCGATTGGATTTCAACTTGCCACCTAACGCTTGAGGTAGGGGGCGCCGGAGTACGCAGCACGGAGGGAACCAAACACGCGCAGCGGGTTTGTCGTCCACTTGACCACTTCGTTGGGTAACTCGCTACGCCTCATTGGAACAACCTACGCAATGCTCTCCCCCGAGTACCCAATGGGGCAACTCGCTTTTCGGATGGTAACGCAAGGCGGACCAAAACCACCGCCTACCGCACCGGGGACAACGGATACTGAGCGATCCAAAGAACACTCCAAACAGCAACAAACCGATGCCGACAACGTTTGTAAGGTGATTCAGTTCAAGCGCAAAGAGAACGCCACCAGAAAGAGCGCAGCCAACTGCAAGGAAGACTTTCCAGAGCTGGCCCGTCCTCGCTACTTCTGATTCACCCGGGCTCATCGTGTTATCCAACGCTCGAATTGCCAGTTGGGTGATACACAGGAGCACGCCTGAATGAATGCTTCGCGTAGCTCATAAAGTGAACGCCAGCTTGCTCTGAAACTGCACTGAACACGAATTTCTTGATCAGAGCGCTCGATGAATGTGCATCTCACTTCCACGGCGCCAGCATCTGCTGCATGAAGAGATAGTGTTTGCTCGCCATACTCCTCCTGAAGAATGGCGGACCCGTGCTTAGCCTCCCCCAATGAGGCCAACTGCCCAATGAACTGATCAGCAGCTGCGGAGTTGATCGGCAGCTCCCTGTCGAAACTGACCCACTTGGACTCCAGAATCAGCGAAGGAGCGGCGCTCGAACCGTCCCAGGTCAAGCCGTTTATCCAAAGACTACTAGCACCGTCTATTGATCTGATTCGAATATGCACGGACTGGCCAGCTAACGCTGAAGCTCAGGGGCGCCGGAGCGGCATAGCCGCGGAGGGGATTTTGGAGCGCAGCTCCAAAACGTCCCTTGCAGCGCCTTGTTGGGTGGCAGCGCTCCAGACCTCATGGTGAGGTGACAACGAAATTGAAAACCGAACCAGACATGCCCGTTCCGACTAGCCAGGCCAACCCTCGCGGCAGTGTTTTATAGATTTGCTCCCAATGCTCTGATGAATCTCGTTCGACCCGGCGGGCACCAACTAGATATTGCTGACCAATGACAAGCAGTAACACTGGAAGAACAAAGGTAATGATCAGGATTCCAACAGTGCCGATGACACCAAATTCTGAAGGTGGGGGTGTGACCATTGGCAACACGATGCCATGGCCGACCCCGCACAGGAGGGCCGTGGGAATTGTGGCATCAGGAAATTTCATGCCACCCAACGCTCAAGCTAAGGCGCGGGCCCGCCGGAGGCGGGACCCCCGGCCTGAGCGCCTTGTTGGGCGCTCAATGCTCGAACGGCTAGCCAGACGAGCAACGCAAGGGCATAGATGTTGATACCAATGACTACATTTCCCCAGCCTGCGCTCACGATCGTGTTAAGCCCGAGTGTGAAGGTGAAGCTGGACTCTGGGCTCATGAAGTGAAAGAGCTGAACCAACAGGAATAGCGCCCCGAGAAGAACAGCCCACAGACGGCCGAGGAACAGGCCAACGCCAGCGCAAATACCGACAAGCGCAAGGGCAAGATTGCTGGCAGTGAAGACCGGTGGGAAGCCTAGCGTCGAACCTATATACAAGGTCCACAGCACACCAAGGCCACCATGTGCTGTGACAATGCCTGCGATGATCTTGTCCTGAATTGCGATGCTCATGATCTTTTACGCCCAACGCTTCAATAAGGGGCGGCCAAAGCGAAGCTTTGGGCGTCCCGGTTGCCCGTAGGGCAACCCCTGCTTGATTGACTTGTTATACGACCTCACTCGATGCTCCTCACTTTGGACTCTATTTGCTTCTCCAGCTCAAAGTCATCGAAGGACCAATTTGAAGATGGTGCCAATATTAATGACACCCACCCTTGAACATATGTAACTGTTGCCAACCCTCCTTCGGTATCTGCTTTTTCTGACCGAACCTCATATTCTCTATCACAGATACTTGGAAATAATCCAATCGTTAAAACTGTTAGGTACTGTGCGCCGCAATGAGGAAATGGAGTGCCGGCCATAGATATTTGGATTTCCTTAGCATCCTTGAGCTTCAAAGCTTTTTCATCAAGGGTAATCTTATGGGTTGCACATCCCATTGAAATTGCCGCGATAATGATAGTTGTGACGAAACTCTTCATGTCGTATAACGCTTATTGGGTGGACATTGGCGGCCTAATGTCTCCGCTTTAGGCCGTATAACGTGCTGCGAGATCACGTAAGTCGTTGATTTAACGTGATGCGGTTGGAGAAAGGCGGCCGCTGCGCCAGTCAATTGCGGCCATCGGGCGCCTAATCCGCCGTTACGAGTCCATCCATTATGCATAGAGGTTCCCTAAGTGGCTGGTTTCTCAAGCTCGTCTCGTTTATGGGCGGTGTCACTACGGAGCAAACGCCGCCAAGTTACTGAGCGGTAAAACTGTCGGCGCAATTCTGCGCGGCACTCCATTGAAGAAGCTATTTCTCCCTTACGGAGCAAACATACACCTTGCAGGCGGAGCGGTTCACTCGGTTTCCCGGAAGGCACGACTCGTGTGCCTCAGTGCGCTGGGTTTATGGTGGTTAATCCGGCGGCTTGCTGCAGCGGTCCCGCTCAGGGGGCGAGTTCACGGCAAAGGCGTATGCCGTTGCTCCCGTCTTCGTAGTAGTTCGGTAGGAGCTTTTGTTCGCTGAAGCCATGCTTGCGGTATAGCGAGATTGCGGCGGTGTTGGTCGTTGCGACTTCCAGGCAGATGCCTGTGCATCCTCCCAACGCGGCGAGGTTGGATGCATCGTCCACGAGCAGCGATCCAAGGCCCCGGCCGCGGGAGCCGGCATTCACCATGAGTGAATAGATCCGTGCCATGCGGCTGTTGCTGCGGGTGAGCAGGATCAGGGCCGCGGCGAGCGCGGTCGGGTCGTCGTCCGAGTCGATGACGCGGATCAGGGCCGAGGGGCGTTGCAGCAGGCGTCGCATGGAACGCCGGGCAATGCGGTCGCCGTCAAAGCCCTGCTCCAGCGCCAGCAGGGCCGTCAGATCGTCGGGCCGGGCGGTGCGGATGACGGGTGCCGCGATGGTCACTGTTTCCGCGTCCGGGCGTCCAGCCGATCCATCATGTGCTGCATGATGATGCGGTAGAGGTCGGCGCCCAGTACGCGGTCTTCGACACCGGCGTCCAGGCTGGGGTTGTCATTCACCTCGATCAGCGCGACGCGGTTGCCGAACTGTTTGAGGTCCACGCCGTACAGGCCGTCGCCGACGGTTTTCGCCGCCTTCATCGCCACTTCGAGCACGCGTGTCGGCACGGCATCGATGGGCAGGGTGTCGGCTTCGCCTTCCTGCTTGCCGGAGGTGTCGCGCTTGATGATCTGCCAGTGCTCCGGCGCCATGTAATACCGGCAGGCGTACAGCGGCTGGCCGTTGAGAATGCCGATGCGCCAGTCGTACTCGGTGGGCACGAAGGACTGCACCACCAGCAGGTCGGAGCGTTCCAGCAACTCCTTGGCGGTTTGCTTGAGCGAGGCCTCGTCGTTGATCTTGACGACTCCGCGGGAGAACGCGCTGTCCGGCTGCTTGAGCACGCAGGGAAAACCGACGGCGTCGGCGACGTCCTTGAGATTGCCGCGATGCAGGATCAGCGTCTTGGGCGTGGGCACGCCGGCGCGTTTCATCCGCTGGGCCAGCCAGACCTTGTTGGTGCAGCGAAGAATGGACTGCGGATCGTCGATCACGATCAGGTCGTCCTGCGCGGCCCGGCGGGCGAACCGGTAGGTGTGGTGATTGACCGCCGTGGTCTCGCGGATGAACAGGGCATCGAATTCGAGCAGACGGCCATAGTCGCTGCGCTCCAGAAACTCGACGCCGAAACCCAGGTCTTCCGCAGCGTTGCGAAACTGCTTGAGCGCCCGCGCGTCGGATGGCGGTTCCTGTTCCTCCGGATTGTGAAGAATCGCCAGGTCGTAGCGGGCGCGCTTCACGCGCTTGCGGCTCGGGCGCTTGCCGGCGAAGTAGTCGGCGGCCGAGGCGTGCAGGAACTCACGCTGGGATGTGGGCACATCGTCCAGCGCAATGGCGGAGAGGCCCACGATTTCCCATTTGGTCTGCCGGGCGAAGCGGGCACGCAGCAGCGGCGCCGGGAACAGATTGAACAAGGCCCGCGCCAGGCGCGCGTGGCGTTGCGCGGCGCAGCGGCCAAAGTACACATGCAACTCGTAGGTGTCGGACTCCAACCGGCCGAGGCTGGTTTGCACCAGGTCGTCGGTTTCGGCGCGGATGATGCGCGGCCCGTCGCGGGATTTGAGGTCCTGCACGGTGGCGATTTCCGGCAACGGCTGGTGCCCGCGGGCCCCGGCCAGCAGCGACACGTAGTAGCCCGAGCTTTGATACCGGTAGGAGCTGCACAGGTTGTAGATGCGGCGCCGTCCGCCGCCGGCGTGGCGGTCGTCGGTGAGATAGTCCGCCGCGGTGATGACCGCGATGCCCTCAGGCGGCTCCGGCCAATCGGCCAGCCGGTCGACAACAACCAGTCCCGTCATCGATGTCTCCGCGAGGAACCTGGCTCAGCTGGCCAGGTTTCCTGATGTTGAAAACGCGGATTGTAGGGCTAGGGAAGCACTAATTGATTCATGCCGCCAAGTTGCCGCCTGAAATGAGGCCAGGCAAGGCGCGAGGAGAGAGGCTCCGTCTTGGTGGTGTGACTAAATCAGTACTTCCCTAGACGCGGCGAAATCAGGGATTGTTTTGCACGGCCTGTTTCACCACGGTCCAGGCCTGAAGTTTTTGCTCGAAACGCAGGCTTGCGTGGGCCGGGCTGGTCGACGGCAACCGGGTGGCAGGCAGCTGCGCGATGCGGGTGCTGCGCGGGTGATGGCGCCGGAACAGCGTGGCCGCGGTGCCACCGTTGAGGAAGACCCGGGCGATCCGCGGGCACTCGTCCAGCAGGGCATCCAGCGGGTTGGGGCGCACGGAGGCGCCGCGGATGTCGGCGTCCAGGCTGCCCGGGCGGTCGGCCTGGGCGGCCACATCCCAGACCGCGACGCCCGCTTCACGCAGACGCGCGCAGCGGTCGGGGTAGTCCAGCGTCGGCTCGAAGCCGAACAGCGCGCCCATGATCGGCCAGAACGCGTTGCGTGGATGGCCGTAATACTGGTGCGCCTGCACGGAGGCCACGCTGGGCAGCGACCCCAGAATCAGCACGCGAGCGCGGTGGTCGGCGATGGGTGGAAAGCCGGTGACCGTGGGTGATCCGGTCATGCCGGCAGTGGCGGGTGTCCGTTGTCTTGCAGCACGCTGTCGATCAGTTCGCGCCAGGGCCCGCCCGGGGTCCAGATGGCCGTGAGGTCGGGCAATGCGGTTTCGGGAGCGATGCCCTTCCGGTCGATCAGATCCATGAAGATCATCGCCGATACCCGCATGTTCAGCGCGCAATGCACCAGAATCGGCTCGGATTCATGTTGTTCCAGCGCGGCGCCGAAACGGCGCAGATGCTCGCGGGTGGGCGCGGTGAACACGATGGGCTGGTGGTCGTAGCCGATGCCCTGCGCCCGTAGCAGCGCGGCTTCGTCGGCGATCGCGCCATCCGAATCCGCCATGGCCAGATTGATCACGTGACGGATGCCGGCGGTGCCGAGCGCCCGCAACTCCTCGCGGGTCGGCTGGCCGGCGGTGTGCAGGGTTTCGTCCAGCCGTCGGTAGGCCTTGACCCGGGTGAGGTCCAGCATGGCCGGTCGCGTTACATGCCCGCGGGCGTGTGGCGATCGATGAACGGTCCGTAGAGCTCCACCGTCGCGCGCGGGTCCTCGATCATCGGGCAGTGACCCGTGCTCTTCATGATCTCCAGTTCGGAGTTCGGCAGCAGGTCGTCCATGACACGGGCGGACGACACGTGGATCAGGCGATCGGTGTCGCCCCAGATGATCAGCGTCGGGGTCTCGATCTCCGGCAGCACCGGCTCCAGGCGGAACAGGTTTGTCCGGTACTCGGTGAACACCTTCTGGAGGAAGTCCGCATTGTCGATGGCCTGTTGCGCCAGGGCCTCGACCGCGAACGGCGGGACCCAGGGTCGGTTCACGAACACCATCTCCATGAGGTGGTCGTAGTCCTCGCGTGATCGAGGGATCAGGGCGACGCGCCCGGTGGATTCAACCTCCCGCATCAGGTCGCTAGGCACCGGTGACTCGACGCCGGCCGCGTTGATCAGGCCCAGCGACAGCAGCTGTTCGGGATAGGCATGTGCGTAAGCGCCGGCCAGGTTGCCGCCCATCGAGTTGCCCGCCAGGTGAAACTGCGTGAGCCCGAGGGCTTCGACGAATGCGGCCAGGCGGTCGCGCTGGGTGGCGATGTCGTAGGACTGATCCTCGTGCCGGGCGTTGTCTCCGAAGCCGGGCAGGTCCGGCGCGATGACGCGATGATCCGGCGTGAGATGGCCGGCGAACCGTGTCCAGTTGTCCTTGTCGCCACCGAAGCCGTGCAGCAGCAGCACAACGTCGCCCTCGCCGCCTTCCAGGTACGGCCAGCGGTCGCCATTCACCTCCACCGTCTTCAGGTGAAGCATGGCGCGATCGCGCTCCGCCTTGAGCGCGAGTTCCAGCGCTTCCTGCGGATGGGTCTCGATATAGGCGTATGTGCCCAGCCCCAACACGCCGATGATCACGCCTACGGCGATCAAGAACTTCGACATGGCATCCCTGCGTTGCTTTTAAAAGTTAGGCGACATAATAATGAAACGAGGCCGCGCGCTTGTCCGGCCCTTTTGTCAGGGGAACAGACAACAGCATGCGCGAGCCTGCGTTCAACCGGATCGGCCGACGCTTCTTCGGAAGCCTGCTGCTGCTGGCCGCCCTGACGAAACTGGCCAACTTCGCCGGATTCATCGGCGTGGTCGCATCCTACGGCATGATGCCGGACTGGGCACAGTTGCCGGTGGGCCTGCTCGCGGTGTCCGCCGAGGCCGGTCTGGGTGCGTGGCTCTGGAGTGGTCGTCGCGGGCCGCTGGCCTGCCTGCTGCTGGTGATGCTGCTCGTGCTGTATTGCAGCGGGCTGTTCTTCGCTTATCTGGACGGCCGTCGCCTGCTGAACTCGGGCACCTTCGGCACCGTGGTGCCGCTGCGCGTCAGCCTCGGGCTGGTCCTCGCGCAGCTTGGACTGCTTGGCGTGTCTTTCTTCCTGTGGTCGTCGGTTACGGCGCATCGGCTGCGTGAGCAGCTGGCGCTGGATGCCAACCCGGCGGTGATGATGCCGCCCGGGCCGCCCACCGGGGCGGCCTAGACCGCCGCCGCCAGCTCGCTCGCCTGCCGGATCGCCCGTTTCGCATCCAGTTCCGCAGCCACATCGGCGCCACCGATCAAATGCACCGGCTTACCGGAGGCTTCCAGCCCCTCCAGCAGCTCGCGCAGCGGTTCCTGCCCGGCGCAGATCACCACGTGATCGACCTCCAGCACCTGTGGTTCGTCGCCGATGAAGATGTGCAGGCCGGCATCGTCCACGCGATCGTAGGTGACGTTGCCGATCATCTGCACCTGCTTGTCCATCAGGCTGGTGCGGTGCACCCAGCCGCTGGTCTTGCCCAGGCGCTTGCCGAGCTTTTCGTCCTTGCGTTGCAGCAGGTAGACCGTGCGCGCCGGCGGTTCCGGATGCTTGGGAATCAGGCCGCCGGGGCTGCTGGCCGTCAGATCCACGCCCCACTCGGCGAACCAGGCTTCCGCGTCCAGTGTCGGTGAGGTGTCCTGGACCAGGAATTCGGAGACGTCGAAGCCGATACCGCCGGCGCCGATGACGGCGACGCTCTTGCCGACGGGCGCGTTGTTTCGCAGCACATCGGTGTAGATCAGCACTTTTTCGTGATCAATGCCGCCCAGATCCGGCACGCGCGGGCTCACGCCGGTGGCCAGGACCACCTCGTCGAACTCGTCGGCGACCAGGTCCTCGACGCTGACCTCGGTGTTCAGCTTGACGGTGACGCCGGCCAGTTCGAGCTGGCGCTCGAAGTAGCGCAGCGAGAACTCGAACTCCTCCTTGCCGGGAATCCGCTTGGCCATGTTGAACTGGCCGCCGATCTCGCCGGCCTTGTCGAACAGCGTGACGTTGTGGCCGCGCTTGGACGCTTCCACCGAGAACGCCAGCCCGGCCGGGCCGGCACCGACCACGGCGAAGTGCTTGGGAGCGGTGGTCGGCTCGAAGTTCAGCTCGGTTTCGTAACAGGCCCGCGGGTTGACCAGACAGCTAGCCCGCTGGAGCTGGAAGGTGTGATCCAGGCAGGCCTGGTTGCAAGCGATGCAGATGTTGATCTCGTCGGCGCGGTTGTCCGCCGCCTTGTTGACGAAGGCCGCGTCGGCCAGCAGCGGCCGGGCCATGGACACCATGTCGGCCTTGCCGCTGGCGATGATGTCCTCGGCGACCGTGGGGTCGTTGATCCGGTTGGTCGTGACCAGCGGAATCGACAGCTCGGCCTTCATGCGGTGGGTGACCTCGGCGAAGGCCGCGCGCGGGACTGACGTCACGATGGTCGGCACCCGCGCCTCATGCCAACCGATGCCGGTATTGATGATGGTCGCGCCGGCCGCCTCCACCGCCTTGCCCTGGTAGACGATGTCGTCCCAGGTGTTGCCGCCTTCGACCAGGTCGAGCATCGACAGCCGGTAGACGATGATGAAGTCCTCGCCGACCGCCTCGCGGACATGCTTGACCACTTCCACCGGCAGGCGGCAGCGGTTTTCCACCGAGCCGCCCCACTGATCGTCGCGCTTGTTCGTGCGAACGCAGGTGAACTGGTTCAGGAAATAGCCTTCGCTGGCCATGATCTCGACGCCGTCGTAACCGGCTTCCTTCGCCAGCTTCGCCGCGCGGGCATAAGCCTTGATCTGGCGCCAGATGCCCCAGTTGGACAGGCCGCGCGGGCGGAACGGGTTGATCGGCGCCTTGACCGAGGACGCGGACACCGACAACGGGTGGTAGCTGTAGCGACCGGCGTGCAGCAGCTGCAGGCAGATCTTGCCGCCCTCCTCATGCACCGCATTGGTGACCTGCCGGTGACGG